>JAIUYC010000656.1 GCA_020216575.1 Coleofasciculus sp. S288
GGGATTCCCAAACCATTATCAGCCATGCGAATGACAACCCAATTTTGATTGAATAAATCGGTACGAATCCGAATGCAAGGGGTTACAGGTGGAAGCTTAGCTTGTTGCAGATTGTCTTCCCAAGCTTCAACATTGTCCCCTTCTGAACCTTCAACTTGCAATCGTTTAACCTTCATCTCTTCGAGGGCATCGACTGCATTGCACAGGAGATTCATGAAAACCTGATTGAGTTGCGCTGGGTAGCATTCTACTAACGGTAGCTCCCCATATTGTCTGATCACCTCAATCCCTCGCTTGAGGCGACTGTTGAGCAGGATGAGGGTATTATCAAGTCCTTCGTGAAGGTTAACGGATTTGATCTCGGCTTCATCTAGGCGGGAGAAGTTTCTTAGGGACAGAACAATCTCCCGGATGCGATCGGTTCCTCCCTTCATTGAGGAGACGATTTTGGGTAAGTCGTCGCATAGGAAATCAAAATCAATTTCTTTGAGCTGATTTTGAATTGCTGGAGTGGGGTTAGGGTACTGTTGCTGATAGAGGCGTACTAGCGAGAGTAAATCTTCGATGTAGTTACTCGTGTGGTGAAGGTTGCCGTAGATAAAGTTAACAGGGTTATTGATTTCGTGGGCGACACCCGCAACCATCACTCCCAAACTGGACATTTTTTCGGTCTGAATGAGCTTGGTATGAGCTTGCTTGAGTTCCTGGGTGTAGGTGGCGATGCGTTGAATTAGCTGGTTGAGGGAGGTGGCTAAGACGCCCACTTCATCGTTAGTGGTGACGGGGGCTTTCAGGGCAAAGTTGGACTCCTCGGTGACTCGTTGGGCCACGTTAGTCACGCTGCGGATCGGCTGAACGATCGCACGACTGGTGTAGAGTGCCAAGAGTACTGCGATCGCAACCGATAGCAGCATGCTGGCAACAATCATTCTTGCTCGCAACGCCCCTGCACGCTCCAGTGTGCTCATTGCGTACTCGTTTTGGTCTTGAGCAATCTTTAGCTGATCGGTTAACTGCTCGGAAAGTCGATCTAGAGCGATCGCTACATCACTGCTGCTATTTCTCAACAACTGCTGTTGGGTGGGTATAATCTTATCCTGCTCTAAGTTCCAGATATCGATTTGCCTCAACAGGGATTCGGTGATGCTTCCGTAAGACTCTAAAGTTCTCCCGTAAGTTGTCAATAACTCCTGCAACTCCTTCGTATCGGCTGTTGTTCGATAGCGAGGATCGTTGAGAAAACGTTCTGTTTGTGCCACTAGCTGTTTGGCTTGCTTAATGCTTTGAACAAACTTATCGCGTTCGTATTGCAACCAGACGGGATTTTCCACAACACCAGGAAAACGGGAGGCGTGTCCTCGTGCCTGCAACAGCACCATTTTTAATTCATTGAGCAGATCCTCTTGCTGCTGAACGCGAGCTAGCTGAGCGATTGCCCGTCTCTGGTAATGCTCTCCGATTGCGAGTCCAGCCGTTGTCCCTAAAATCGCAATGCCAATGGAAAGCGCGTATCCAGCGCCAATTTTTCTCCGGATACTAATATTTGAGAGCGATCGCTTCACCCATCCAATCACTGCTGCCAACACGCCGCTGCGATGTTTTCCCTCATCTGCCAGTGAATCAGCAGGCTGCTGTCGAAGCGGTAACGGGAGTGGCAGATTATAAAAGCTTGAGTACCTGTTTCCACTTGAATCCATTAATATTCTGCACCTCTTCCACGATAAAAATCGCAGCGTTTGCAGCGCGGTAAAGTCCATTTATACCCTGTATAAAGCGTTCCGATTCAATAAACCCATGAAGTTTTTGCTAAATTACTAGCGCTTATTATATGAAAATTTTTAATACTTTCCCGCTCCTCTCATGTTTTTTAGCAATTCAACAAGAAGATAACAGATTCCAATCATCTTTAGAAAAGCGATTAACGTCCTGGTAAGGGGTGAGAAGGTATGACGGTTCTCAAATGATTGGAGTACGGGTAGGTTTATCGGATTGAGCCGTGGGAAGTAGATATCTCAGTGAAACTCGCCCCTACGACTCCTGAATTGAGGTGTATCTCACAAGAGATGAGAATCGCTAAACGTTTCACGGCTAAACCCTCCCTCTTCAAGGCTGTAACCGAATTCTCTTGTCCTTAAAGGAACTCTAAATCTGACATTTTGTATCATTCGTTACAATGGACAGCCTAGCCTCGCTCTATTATCACACTTTGTTTATATACGTCTCTATATCAACGGGCAGAATTAAGGGAGGGATAGATATGGCAAGGCGATTCGGGCGACGTAAGTTTCTGCTTTATGGCTCAGCGACGTTGGGAACCAGCGTTCTTCTAAAAGCTTGTGGCAGCAATCAAACCACGAGTGAAAGTTCAGCGACAGGTGAATCTCCATCCGCCTCTCCTGCGGCGGCAACCAGTGGAGACACGATCAAGGTGGGAATTTTACACTCCCTGAGCGGCACGATGGCGATTAGTGAAAAAAGTGTCGTCGATGCTGAACTGCTAGCGATCGAGGAGATTAACAAAGCTGGAGGCGTCCTGGGCAAGCAGATCGAACCCATTCAAGAAGACGGCGCTTCTGACTGGCCAACATTTGCCGAGAAAGCGAAAAAACTAATTGATCAAGACAAAGTTGTCAGCATTTTCGGCTGCTGGACTTCTGCAAGCCGCAAAGCTGTACTGCCGGTCTTTGAAGAGAAAAAGCACATGCTCTGGTATCCCGTGCAGTACGAGGGTCAGGAGTGTTCTAATAATATCTTTTACACAGGTGCTGCCCCAAACCAGCAAATCGAGCCATCCGTTGATTGGCTGTTGGAAAATAAGGGCAAAGAGTTCTTCCTCGTTGGCTCAGACTACGTATTCCCCCGTACCGCTAACACGATTATCAAAGCTCAACTAGAGGCAAAAGGCGGCAAAGTTGTGGGCGAGGACTACTTGCCTCTAGGTAATACCGAAGTTACGCCCATCATCACCAAAATTAAAGCCGCTCTGCCCAACGGCGGTGTTATCTACAACACGCTCAACGGTGACAGCAATGTGGCATTCTTCAAGCAGTTGCAGGGGGCGGGATTGACTCCCGATAAATACCCCACCATGTCTGTGAGCATCGCAGAAGAAGAAGTCAAGGCGATCGGGGTGGACTATCTGAAAGGCCACCACGCTGCCTGGAATTATTTCCAAACGGTTGATACCCCGGCTAATAAAAAGTTTGTGGAAGCGTTTAAGGCAAAATACGGCGCAGAGCGGGTGACCAATGACCCCATGGAAGCCGCTTATATTGCCGTTTACCTCTGGAAGCAGGCCGTTGAGAAAGCCAAAACAGCCGATGACCTAGAGGCAGTACGAAAGGCGGCTTACGGTCAGACCTTTGATGCCCCTGAAGGGACAGTCACCTTAGAAAGTAACCATCACCTGGCTAAGTTTGTGCGGATTGGTGAAGTGGGTGATGATGGTCTGTTTAAGATTGTTAACTCTACTGACAAAGCGGTTAGTCCAGTTCCCTGGAACCAATTCGTAGCAGAAACCAAGGGGTACGCCTGTGACTGGTCTGATCCCGCCAAAGGAGGCCAATATAAGGAGGCTTAAACATCTGAATTCGTAGAAGATTTTAAGTTTGGATTTTGGATTTGAAACTCAATCTGAAATCCAATCTTGAAAATCGCCAATCGCTGGAGAAAAGGCGTGTTAATTGGACTGTTTGATGGTCTATTTAATGGCATTAGTATCGGCGCTGTGTTGCTAATCGCAGCGCTGGGATTAGCCATTGTTTTTGGATTGATGGGCGTGATTAACATGGCTCACGGTGAATTGATGATGCTGGGAGCCTACACGACCTTTGTTGTACAAAATGGGTTTAAACAACTGGGAGAACCGTTGTTTCAAACCTATATCTTGTTCGCGTTGCCACTGGCGTTCCTCGTTGCTGCTGCTAT
>JAIUYC010000657.1 GCA_020216575.1 Coleofasciculus sp. S288
GGGGTTTGTTCACTCTAATTTACGTTCGCTTGTTACCCTAGCACTCCTTGGAAAGAGATTAGTTTCAAAATACTCCTTGAAATGAATCAGCGATCGCTTTATCCTAAAAGGAAAGATCGCTTGCACATTCATTTTTAGCCGAAATCCTTATTCCCCAAGGCTTTCAGGCATTATCAATCGTCTCAAAAGACGGGGAAAGTTACGCGAAAAATTGTCTCGTTCTTGATAGTCCTATCGCCCACTATGCCAAAACGTAGTGCTCTCTGTAGTGACTTACAAACATACCCTTAAAAGATATGCTTTTCAGAAGCCCTCAATTCCCCGACTTCCAGAATCTACTTTTTGGTTGATTCCATGCCTAATTCATAGTTGGGTTGCTCAATTGAGAAATTCTAGGAGCAATCTCCTACTTCTGTCGGCTTCAGTCGCGAGAACCAGAACTCGATAAAAGTCTAAGCAAGCTATCAAGTCAAGATAGCAACGATAAAAAGCCTTTCTTAAAACTAAGGTAGGCAGCAGGATTGCTGATGCTTGTTTTCAAGTATTTATTCTTTGAATCAAAACCATGTTAAAAATTCAAGAAAATCTCGAAAAAGGCCAGTCTGATTATCAGGAGCAAGACTCTTATCGCTTGGAAAATCTCCAAGATTATCTTAACCTTCTCAAGACAGGTTCAGAAGAGTTACGCCTTAAAGCATTAGAACAAATTGAACAGATTCTTTTGCGGATTCATAATACGTATGCCATCGCTTGGGATTTTGGCGGAGTCCTGATGGATGGACATAATAAATTTTTTATTGAACTGTATGCTCGCTCAAAAGGAGTTAATTTAACTCAAGACCAATTAATAAAGCTTTGGGAGATTATTTTTAAAAGCGATCCAATTCCTGGCGTGAATTATGATGCGTTAAAAATTGGTCAGGCAACTCCCGAACAATTTGCCCGTCATGCTCTCGAACATTTTAATCTCGTATTTGCCGAAGTCGGAAAAGAATGTATCGAGATTACCAGCCAAGAAATTTGTAGTTTTTTGACCCTATACTACAGTCATTACGATCCTAAGCATGAAAATCGCGACGTGTTGTACCACTTTCATCAGTTGGGATTCCGTCAGTATGGGTTAACCAACAATTTCATGGCTAAAATTGAATATTTCTTGGAACAACATGAATTCAATTATTTGCAGTGGTTGATTATCATTGTATCTGAAAAATTTGGGGCTAGTAAACCTGATCCGAAAATCTATCTAACGTTCAAGCAGTACGTTTTTCTGGATCGATTTGCCAAGGACGTGTTGCAGGTAGATTTCCCAAATCAGGTACTTGATCAATTATGGCAAGCCCTATTTCAAGAAGAAGCAGAGGAAGCCCATAATTTTGTAGCGTATCAGCAGGAACGGGTTAGCCGAGAACAAGTGAGTTATTATGCGATCGCACAATACAATCAGGCATTAAAAGAACTTGGTTATGCTCCCGTAGATGTGACTTTATTTGCTAACCGATGGTTAGATTTTTGGGTCTATCGGTACGAGCGAATCGCCGAACAAACCATCTTTGTCGATGACAAAATTAAAAATCTGAATCAGGGTTTTAAGTACGAAGGAATACTGGGGGTTCATTACGATGCGAACAAAGGGCAAAAGATAACCGCTCAACCTGTTATTCGGGAATTATTGGAACAGGAACACCTCAAGCAAGTCGTGCGAACGTTACGGGAATTTACGGCAGTTCATAATCCTTTGGGCTACAGAGCAAGGCAAGCCCTCGACCAATTGATGCCGTTTCGCGTTCGCCACGAAAAACTGATTTGGCAGGCGCAAGTAGAAAAGCATCAACAGATTATTGATGCGTTATCAGACGAAAAAATTTATAAGCTCATTCAGAACCATTATACACAGCTTTATACAACGCATTTTAAGTTAGGACAATTGGTGAGTCATCAGTATGCTTTGATTCATCGGTTAGCTCGATTACCTGAATATACCTATGATGAAGCCCGCCAGATTGTATTAGAACTCTTTGAAACCTCAGATATTTTTCTCGATCAGAATCGCGATCTTTATCCCTGGCAGAAAACAGAAATACCAGAAAACATCGCCACTGATTTGGGGGATATACAAGAACGTGAATCTCTCCTCAAGAAACGATTATTGCCAGAGATAAAACACCGGATTGTCGCGTTCATCAATGTGTTAGATGTGTCTCATCAGCCCCTAATTCAACAACTCATCAATCAGTTGCAAACCCAAGCCAATGATGTAGAGACACTCAAGCGATTCACAGAGCAGTTACTGCAACAGCTAGCCGTTCTAAAGTCTACTCGATTTGTGCAGTGGCAGCAGCTCGAACAATTCTTTAAGGATATGCGAAAGACTCTCGTCTTAGGTTTGGAAGAATCCTTAAGCTTACAGGAGACTCAATCATTTTTATCGCGTCAACTTGATGAATGGTATCAGCAATTTGAGCAAGAGGTGCAACAAACATCAATGGATTTGATGCCGTTGCAACGGATGATTGCGGAATGGGAACAGGAAATTCATCAGTTAGAGAGCGCTTATTTCCAACAATATCATCGCTGGAAAATCCTCAAAGAGCAAGAGAAAGTCGCCTTGTATCAGGATGCCATTCTGGATGAGGTGCGCGAACAAGTTTCTCAGGAGGAACTCTATCAGTTGATTCGGGGACTGATGCTGCGGGTGTATGATTTGCCTCGCTGGAAAGACTTAACTAAGCCGACGGTTATTTTGGTCAGTGGCGCATCAGGTTCAGGCAAATCAACGCTTTCTAAACACTTAGCTCAGACGTTTGGGATTCAAAAAGTATTTTCTACCGATGAGGCTGGACGAGCTAATACCCAAGCGATTTTAGATTTTCTCTTTGGCGAAGAAGAGGCTGCGATCGCTTTTGCTGGCTTATACCAGTCTTCCTTTGAAGGAAGCATACAGTCCTATTATTATCAGGCGATTTTGACCACAATCGGCGTGGAAGGACTGGTTAAACGATTGTACAAACAAAACACATCCGCCTTGCTCGAAGGGGTAGGGCTGATGCCGGGATTACTATCAGAGTCACTATTTGAACTCCTCAATCTCGATTGGATTGTTGTGCAAGTCGAGCCTCAACAGCATTATCAACATTTTGTCCATCGATCGCAATTAGCGGGACAGCGGAATGCCAAACGGTATCAGGCTCATTTTGAAATGATTCGACGCATTCACGATCGCATAACCCTGTTGGGGTTAAAGCATGAGTTAACGATTGTGGAAAATAGAGGACCGATTGAGCAGGCAATACACTTAGCCACCGAACGGATTAAAGGTCCCTTAACTAGCCAATTTATCGAGGTTCACGATCCGATTCGAGACCAAATCAACGAACTCTTAGCGATGCATCGGCAGCATTTGCCGATAAAAGTTCGGTTTGATGTTAAACGCACGGCATTGAACTTAGGGGTAGAAGAGCGGACAATTGTCGAGCTTTTGCATCGTTTTGGATTTGAAGAAACGCCTTCTAGACGCCATCAGTGGATTCGACAGCCTTTACGTGAAGTGCAGGTTATTGCATCTAACAGTTAGAGTCGCCGTTCAACACCAATTACTCCTTTTCCGCTTGAAGAATACCTATTTTTGAACCACTCCAGACACAGAGGGTGCAGAGGTAAACGAGGATAGGTAATCTTGGGGCGGGAAGGGAGTAAGCGATCGCATCCATCCACGGGAGTATCCCATTTTTGCAAATATATTTTTTTGTCTCAGTACTATCCCCCTTGTCCCCCTTGTCTTCCTTGTCTTCAAGAGTCCCTTCTCAAAACTATTTGTGCAACTTTGGGATGCACCCTCCATCCCCTACTTTTCTCCCAATCTAGCAGGCAGGCGGACAGTAAAAGTAGACGCCGCTCCCGGCTGACTTTGGACACCAAGATCCCC
>JAIUYC010000658.1 GCA_020216575.1 Coleofasciculus sp. S288
TGGCCACGTTGCGCACCAAGCTTTGAAACTCCTCGCGACGTGCCACAAAATCTGTCTCGCAGTTCATTTCAACCAGTACGCCGACCCGACCACCAGTATGGATATAACTGCCGATAAGCCCTTCTGCTGCTACGCGACCGGCTTTTTTCTCAGCTGACGTGATGCCTTTTTGCCGCAGCCATTCTTTAGCTTTGGCCTTATCTCCCTCAGTTTCTTGAAGAGCCTTTTTGCAGTCCATCATGCCAGCGCCAGTTTCTTCCCGGAGCTCTTTGACGAGTTTTGCTGAAATTTCCGCCATCTGCCTTTGTTCCTACTCTACGAACATAGATTACACGTTAATTATTCTTCGCCGCCCTCTTCTTCCTCTCCTTCGTCAAATATTTCGCTTATTTCGCTTTCGTAGCTCTCCTCGTCCTCTTCAATTTCGTCTACTGCGCCCTCATACTCTTCATAGTCTTCTTCTTCGACTTCGAGCTGTCCGTGACGCCCTTCGTAAATCGCATCAGCCAACTTGCCCACCATTAGCTTAATCGACCGGATAGCATCATCATTGGCTGGGATTGGAATATCTACTACATCCGGGTCACAATTGGTATCCAACATTGACACGATGGGAATCCCCAGTTTTTCACATTCCTGAATCGCGTTGTACTCGCGCCGTTGGTCTACAATAATCACGATGTCGGGGACTTTCCGCATCAATTTGATACCGCCCAAATACTTCTGAAGCTTACCCAGTTCGCGACGTAGAACCGAGGCCTCTTTCTTTGGCAGCAGGTCGAGCGCTCCGCTCTCTTCCCGGCGCTCCAGTTCCTTTAACCGCTCTACTCGCGTCTTAATCGTTTCCCAGTTCGTAAGCATTCCCCCCAACCAGCGTTGGTTGACGTAATAAGCTCCACAACGGCTGGCTTCTTGAGCAACGATCCCAGCAGCTTGCCGCTTCGTGCCGACAAAGAGAAACTTTTTTCCCTGCTCGGCGTTAGTCCGGACATAGTTGTAAGCTTCTTCCATCAACTGGGCTGTTTGCACCAAGTCAATGATATGAACACCATTACGAGAGGTGTAGATATAGGGAGACATCTTGGGGTTCCATCGGCGAGTCTGGTGACCAAAGTGAACCCCTGCCTCCATCATTTGAGCCAACGAGACAACAGGCATAATTTTTGAACTCCTGATTCGGGTTTATCCTCCACCCAGGCGGATTTCCAAAAACTGGAAACACCCGAAATCCTGGATGTGCGAATTTAGACAACCCTCTTAAGGTAACACATTGGAGTTAGTCCTAACTCAAAATCACCCTATAACACCGTAAAATAAATCAGGTGACAACTCAGAAGTATAGAAGCTTCTAAATTCCGTGGGTAAATTAAGATTGTGGGTTAATATCATTCTTTCTTCATAAAGATATCAATAAAGGATTTAAAGGGATTTAAACCAGACTGAATAGAACCCCTATAATTCAGGTCAATTATTTAAAGTTTATGCTTTGAATTGTCCTATTAATAGGAATATTTTTTCGAGGGTTTAACCTTAAAAAAAAAGGTATATTGGCACGATGAAGCCTTCACATTCTTAGCGATCGCAGGATATACAGGAGACAGGGCTTGGCAAGATTTAGGAGGACGTTAAATTAGTACCAAAGACTTGCAAACTTATCAGCGTATCAATCCAGAAATTGGCTTAATTGAAACGGTTAATAATCTAGCAATAGACAATCCCCAGCTTCCACCACTCTATTTTTTAATGGCGCGATTTTGGGTGCAGTGGTTCGGCAAATCCGTGAGTGCGATCCGAAGCTTGTCTGCTCTCATTTATTGCTAATTTAGTCAATCAATCGCAAAACCCATTCAGGTTTTCCTGCGTAACGGTGTACGCCATTCAAGTTGAACCATTATCAACCAAATCTAAGCTTTTTCTCAGCCAACTCTCAGATTTATAGGAGTTAATGGAGTCGATGGAACGCAATGATTAGGACAAAAGCATGCGTAATCAGAGTCTTGCTGTACTTAAGAACCAAGGAATCATTGCAACGATGCTCGCGGTTAGTTCGACACTAACAATGGCATCCACCGCGACAGCAGCCACGCTTAAGGTCACCATTGAGAACATAGCACCGCAAAACGGTTTAGTTGTGACTCCCTTGTGGGTTGGTTTTCATGATGGCAGCTTTGACATTTTTAACTTGGATGAGCCTGCCTCATTAAGTCTCGAGCGCTTGGCTGAGGATGGTGATACTGCACCGATCGCCAACGAATTTTTAACCAGTGGCGCTGGTATTGTTGAAGGGACGCTTCTCGGTCCTGGCATTAGCCCCACTTCACCGCCAGTTATTCCTCCAACTACGTCTGCGACACGGACATTCACTCTTGATGGTAACCTTGCTAGCAGTCGGTACTTCAGCTATGCTGCAATGATTGTCCCCAGTAATGATGCCTTTATTGCGAATAACAATCCTTTTGCTGTCAAAATTTTTGACGAGGAAGGAAAGTTCCTGGGAGCCGATTTCATCATTTCTGGCGATAGGATTTGGGATGCTGGTACGGAAGTGAATGATGAGGTTCCAGAGAACACAGCGCTTCTCGGACAGACGATGCCTAACACTGGGTTGGATGAAAATGGAGTGGTTAAGTCCCATCCAGGTTTTATCAGTGGTGGCAACATTTTATCAGCATTTCCCAACGCTGATTTTACGACTCCAGGCTACCAGGTAGCACGCATCAAAGTTGAGCAAGTGCCAGAACCAGCTACTACTATGGGGCTGTTTGCCCTCGGCGGCATGTTTTTTCTGAAGCGTCGCCTTCGCCAGCGTGTTAATACTGAGAGTGACTGAAAACTGTAGCTTGGGATGAAAAAGCGAAATGCTCCTTTCTAACAGGACTTAGCGCCAAGGCTCGTTGAAACCAAGCCGAAGTGAAGTCGGGCTGGAGTGGGATCGGTTTTTCATGCACTGAATGCCCTAACAACTTCAGCGAATTTCTGGTTCTGCTCCATTAGACTCATGTGTCCACCAGGCTTTAAAGTGACGAATTCGGATTGAGGCAATTCCGCTTTCATGCGGATGCTAGCTGTGGGTTTGGTGGCAATATCCGAAGCCCCTACAATCAGCAATACCGGAACATCGATGGTTGAAAGGGTCTCTGTTTCATCGAAATTAAACATCGCAAGCGTGCCGCGTGCCAGAACGCCAGGTGAACCTAATGCTGATAATAGGGCTGAAAAATCTAATTGACCTCGCGTTTCGGTGCCGGTATATCCAGACAGTTCTACGCTGATGTGCAGCGAACCATTGAGGTAGCTTAGCCAAGTCATTAACCAGAGGAGGGGCGACAGCCAAATGGTGAGGTGTAGAAGGGGTTTTAACAGTGGCTTCTGGAGAATACGTAATAACTTAGTGAAAATAGAGGTCTTTACCGGATTGGTGTAGGTGCTATCCACGAGGATGACACCTGCCACCCGACGCCTCAAATGTTCTGGAAAAAGCCGACAGAAGGTTAGGATAAGCATGCCACCCATGCTGTGTCCCAGTAAGATTGCAGGTTTATCCCCTGCTAAGGCAATAACTGCTTCCAGGTCGCGGGCATATTTTTCTAGGGAGTAATCGTTGTTTTTCGGCTTGCTCGATTTTCCCAGCCCTGGCAAATCCCAAACAATCACACGGAAGCGATCGCTTAATTGTCGCTTGGCGTAGTACCATACTGTACTGTTTGGACCCCAACCGTGAGACAGGATAATCGGTTGACCATCCTCAGGACCGTAAAGCTCCACTTGCAGCACGCTACCATCTGGTCGCGGTATGCGCTGCACCCTCCCAGAGCGAATGCGCTTGGGTTCATCAGCTCCTTTACGACGAAACAGCGGCAAGCCGATAAAACGACCGACAAAAGACCAGAGAACTAACGCCAGTCCGCCGAGCAAGTAAGAC
>JAIUYC010000659.1 GCA_020216575.1 Coleofasciculus sp. S288
GCACCATTAGCAATTATTTTGATCAGGCGCTGCTTGCTTATTTTACTGGCTCAAAGTTCCGTTCTGACTCTCAGCCACTTCCCCATGTTCGATATACCCAGGTGGAAGAGGTGGATGCGTTGGGGCGACGTGTCCTCAAATATGCCCCTCTTGCCGATTATGAGTTTAGCCTTCAAGACGCTTGGAGGCTCGACCCACCTCCGATTAAAAAGCTGATGTATAAGGAAGCCACGTCTGCGGCGTTCTTGATTGAGGAGAATGGCGTGGAAGTTGAATATGACTTTGAGCAATTTTTAAACAAAGCTGAGACGGATAGACAGTGGTTTCGTCAGATTCTGTTTGCAGATTCCTTCTCGATGCCAGTGTTGGAGATGGCAGTAGAGATTTTAGTCAGGAAGCGCAAACATACGGGACAGCCTCATGCTATGCTCGTGCGATCGCTAAATATTCCTCATACCCATCGCGTCGCCCAATTATTAGAAGAGAATTTCCCCATTTTGAGGGGGAGAGTCGGTGTGATTCATTCCGAACATGACTCTTACGACTTGGCAGGGCGTCCCAGTTCAATTTTGTCCCGCTTTTACAACGGTGACTACTGGGTAATTGTGCATTGCGGGTTAGTGGGGGTGGGGTTTGACCATAAGTGGATTTCCGTTTCCTGCTGCTTGTGCATTCTCAAAAGCATGTCTCCTGCCGAACAGGAATGGGGGAGGGCGTTGCGGCGAGTGCCAGGAGAACCACCTGGTTGCTTCCCGCAGTTAACTCATCCCAATTGGGGGGTTGTTGTCACGCATTCTGCTTTAGGACTCCGGGAACTATTTGAGAAATTTCAGCAAGGTGTGACTTCAGATGTGATTCGAGAAGAAGTCGTGCGGGAACGGGTGCGCCCCCTCTTAACGACGGAGTATGAAGCAGGTGAAACCACGCTCCATTTAAGTGACACCTCAACCGTCAATCCGGGGGATGTGTTGCAACTGCGGGTGCCAGTGGTGGTTAGGGAGGAAGGTTCGCCGAAGTTCTCGTTAGTTGAAGAACTCCGTTCTACGGGAAGTTTGTCGGAAGATGTGGGTGGGAAGAGTCCGCGAGTGGCAGAGGCGGGGGGAAGTTACTGTTTGAACGAAGATATAACCCCCCTAACCCCCCTTGCTAAGGGGGGAACAGGAAGGGAGGAGCAAGACGCCCCTCTCTTTGCAGGAGAGGGGTTGAGGGAGAAGTCAACCCCTTGGCAGCAGGAAGTGGACGCGATTCGTGAAAAGTTGACGGAAATTAGAAGTATCAGAACCTATCAAGTTCAGGTGGAAGCAGTTCTTGATGATGGAACTGTGCAGATTACACCCGCTTGGTGCGATTTTCCCAAAGGTGTGGGGGTGGATGTTACTAAACCCAGAGAACCTAGAGAGTTAAGAACTGCGAATTTTCTCTCCCACATTGGACTGGACTGGCAGGTTTTGGTCGGGGAGGAGCTAATGTCTTACCGAGACTACTCCAGGCGAGTGGTACTGCAAAAACGCGGGTTCGATTTGGACAACGAGGGTGAAATTGTCGTTGGGGGTGTACGGATCAAAGATACGATGCCCCAAGCGGCTTATGAGCTGTTTCTCAAGGGGTTGGAAGCAGAGTTAGCTTCGGAAGTGGTAGAGGTTCCTCACCCGGAGGCAGTTGCTCGTCCGGATAAAGCGAAGATGGAAACTCAAGCTCGCTATGGAGCGCAGGTGCGGAGTTTAATTAATGATTTGTTTAAAACAAGGAATCTAATTCCGGATGGGATGAATGGTTGCTCGTTGGTGGAACGTCCCACAAGGTTGCTGGTTGAGGCAATCGAGCGAGTGAAAGCTAGGGATGAAGAGCCGGATTTTAAGAATAATTCAGCGTTGATTCATTCGGCAGTGTTTGGGTTTATTAAGGAGAAAACGGGGAGAAGTTGGTCAGAACATAGTTCAGAGCAGCAGTACCAAGAAGCGTTAAGGTTGGCTCGTCAGTTTTTGTTGCGACTCACAGAACAGTTGCAATGGCGGCGGCGCTAGTTTTTCAGCTTCTTCTCTATTGAAATTCAGATTTGGAAAAATCTGCGACGATTCCTCTAACAACGGAAAGCGATTGAGAAGTTGATCTATTGTATTTCTCGTTTGTTCTACAGCCCAGCCCAAACCATTTATTATCGCTACAGCTAGCTCAAGTAGAGCGAAAGTGAGATGGAAGGTAAACGCGATCGCTCCCCTTGGAACGCTAACAGCTAAACTCATCAGTGAGGTGATAACCCCGAAACAAGCCCAACACTTGAGCAAGATGGAAGGTAGGCGCGATCAGCTTCGCTGGTGCCGTAGGCAATCGCTCATAATGGTATAGATGCTGAGCAAACGTAGAAGTTGGGTTTGCTAACATCTACCCAACCTGCGGCGATGAGCGATCGCACTTTCCCGTAGCCCGATTTGGGGTAATTTAACGTTTACCCAGCTTCAACCACGCAAACAGTTGCTCTGCTGTTAGTGTTAGATTAACTCCTTCTAGCACTCGAAGTTGACGATCTCCTCGGCAAACATCGGGTTCTTGTTGCGGAGAAAAAAGCAGAACAGAGTAATCGTCCGGATCGAGCATCCATCCTAGCTTACAGCCATGCCGTAGACAGTGTAGGATATTCTCAATTACACGAGTCACTTTCTGATCTGGCGAAAGAATTTCGATTGTCCAATCGGGTGCTTCAGTGAAGTTATCTTCCGGTTCTCCTGCCTCATTGATTTGAATTTGATTCCAGGCGATTACTGCAATATCAGGTACAACGGAGCGTCCGCCAAAAGTACATCGCAGTTCGGGTAATGCTGTGTAGTCATTGCTATGACTATCAACCTCAGTCAACAGCCGTTTCTGTAAGATGGAGTGTCGGGTCTTGGGCATTGGCTTTTGGATTGCGACCCCATCGACATACTCCCATGCTGGAGATTCCTCCAAGTTTGGTAATTTGAGGAATTCTTCGAGGGTGAGAATTTGGGGCAGCGAAGCAGTCATCGTCACAGCAAGGGGTTTGGCTTTTGACTTCAGTATAGTGGCAAGCACATATGCAGCGAGGTCTAAGCTGAAGTGGCGCGATCGCATCCTTGTCACGCGAACAGCTAAACTCATTGGTGATAGATAACTCGAAACGAAGCCCAACGCTTGAAGTGTGGAAGGTAGGCGCGATCGCACTTGCTAGGCTAAACTTACTCCTAAAGATACCAAATCCAGCTTTTTCATGAGCTATCGCAACATCATTACAATCGAGCTAGGTAAACGCGGCGGAAGACCTTGTATCAGACGAATGCGTATCACTGTATATGATGTCTTGGGTTGGTTGGCGGCTGGAATGTCTCATGGGGAAATTTTAGATGACTTCCCAGAGCTGACGGAGGAAGATATTAGAGCCTGTCTGGAGTTTGCTGCCGATCGAGAACATCGTCTGATTGCTGTAGTAGGTAATAGTTGAAGCTATTGTTTGACCAAAATTTGAGCCGAAAGTTAGTGACTCGGTTAGCTGACATTTTCCCAGATGCCAGCCATGTTCAATTTCACGGTCTTACAGAGGCAGATGATAGCGAGATTTGGGAGTTTGCAAAAGCTGAGGAGTTTTGTATTGTTACTCAGGATGCTGATTTTGCAGAGCGAAGTCGTCTTTACGGTTCGCCGCCGAAGGTGATTTGGTTACGACGTGGTAATGCAACTACAGGTAACGTGGAAGCAATACTGCGAGCTGGAGTTGAGGCAATTCAAGAGTTAATGAGAAACGCAGGCTTAGATTGTCTTGAGCTTTACTGATCGACAAACAAGGTACGCCGCGACGCCTATCTGGTTCCCCCGTATATGATAGAATACACACGAAAAAAGCAAAGTGAACAGGGAGTTTCATGGCCGAACCGTGCACCAGAAGCACCACGCTTGACATATCC
>JAIUYC010000660.1 GCA_020216575.1 Coleofasciculus sp. S288
GAATAATCAGCAGCGTCCAGCGATCGCCAATCAAATCCAACGTACAAGCAATCGGGCAGTGCGAACGTCGTTCTGGCGTCATTTCACAAACACTTCTAACTATTACTTGCATTTTACAAGCCACCTTGATACATTAACTTTTAACTTGCAATTTAAAAGTTAATGAGGTTAATCATGACTCAACCCGTACTGCAACCCAGAACCGGACATCACTTTGCCGTCGTTGACCTTGGATCGTTTTTAAGCTTGGATCAATTCACCTTCGAGCTAGCAGCCGTCAACCTCCAGGTTGAAGGTAAGCTGTTTTTGAAGCAAATTCTCAATCTCACCAGTGCAGAGATTTCCATCAACAAGCTGAAACCGGGACAGTCAGTTCCGTTCTACCATAAGCACCGCCTCAATGAGGAGATTTACCTTTTTATCAAAGGCAATGGAGAGTTTCAGGTGGATGATACGGTATTTCCGGTAAGCGAGGGAACAGTGGTGCGGGTGGATTGCAACGGAGAGCGTTGCTGGCGTAACAATTCAGATGAAGACCTGTACTATATCGTGATTCAGTCACGGGCAGGTTCCTATGAGGGAGGGACGAGTGAAGATGGTATTGGTGTTGAGAAACGGGTTAGTTGGATTGGCAAAGAGCGGATTTAGCAGAGGAAGAGCAATTGGGTTTGGGAAAACAGGTGCGATCGCTAAGAGTGTCGGTACAGTGGATATCTTAGAATAGGTTGCGATCGCTCTATACAGCCCAGATGAATGAGTTTTCAGACGCCCGACAGTATGCCCCTGCCACACAACGCAATCGAGAATCCATTCTGGAGGTGCTTTTACAAGTACTGCCGCCCACAGGCACAGTGTTAGAAGTTTCCAGTGGAACAGGAGAACATGCAGTCTTTTTTGCCCCCCGACTCTATCCTCGCAAGTGGATTCCATCTGACCCAAACCCAATAGCACGAGCTAGCATTGCAGCATGGCGAGAATATTGCCCTGCGGATAATTTGTATCCTCCCATCGCACTGAATGCTGGCGACTCAATCTGGGGGGTAGAGCAGGATGAACTGCCAGAATCCTTGCAGGATATAGACTTTAAGCGCGATCCGATTGTAGCGATCGTCAACATTAACATGATTCACATTGCCCCGTGGTCAGCCTGTCTGGGGTTAATGGCAGGGGCAGGGCGAATTCTTCCTCCGGGCGGCATTCTTTATCTATACGGACCCTTCAAACAGGATGGCAAGCATACAGCACCCAGCAATGCTGATTTTGATGAGAGTCTTCGGATGCAAAACCCAGAGTGGGGCGTGCGCGATTTGGATGACGTGGTGGCAGTTGCACAGAATCAGCACCTCTCGCTGGTGAAAACCTATGCCATGCCAGCGAATAATCTCTCCGTTATCTTTCAAGCTTAGTGTATCGCACCCGCTTATCTAGCTTAGAAGCAATAGTCTGTAAAGATGTGAGGGGAGTTTGGCGAGCGGGGTGAATAATATAAACCGTATTAAACGTTTTATCTCTCCGAAAGATAGCAATGTCAGTGTTCCCAATATGCTTTATAGTTTCTCTAAACCCAATGGCTGAATCCCCAACTCCAGCCAGATCTAAAAATTGTAGGTCTGTTGCTTTTTCTTGACCCAGTACTTGTGTCAATGTGTCTGGATTGCTCAACAGGGCATCTATGAATGCTATCCCAAGTGGGGATTCAGGTTGGCTATCTCCCAATATATGGGAAAGCGGTGCTGAAGATACACAAACTAGTTCAATAATTTCTGTATCCTTTTGTAGTGCAAAAGCATTCCCCTGGCTTTCGGAAGACGAACAATTTCCGATTGTCGGTCCTGAATATTCCGTGAATCCGGTTGGTAAATCGTCGAGGGTTAGTAATTGTACAGGCGGATTAGCTGCCAAAGCAGGTTCATTGAGAGCTGAGAAGCTAAACACGCAACTCAACAAAATAGCTAAAGTAATGAGTAGCTTTTTAAGCATACTGTAACTCCGTGATTGATATATAGCAATTCTATTTGAGTTGTGAGATGCCAATGAGGGTTTTGGGCTAGGGCTAGAGTTGCGATCGCCTAGCCGTGTTGTAGCTGTAGAAAAGGGGCGAAGCGATACCTTACAGGCGCACACATTTTCCCATTATAAAAAAATATCTCAGAAAATAGAGCCTTTGTCAACAATTCAATTGCCTTACTCGCTCTATTATTGATTCAACCTCGTTCAGCCATGATGCGCTGAGCCGCTTCGTAATCCTCACCGACTAAATAGGAGAAATGATAATAATTGGCGATGTAGAAATCACAACCCAATTTCTGGTAGCGATCGGCAACAGCAAGAAATCCATACCTGGCTGCCCGTCGATCTCTAAACCAGGACTCGTGAAAGGAATCATGCAGAAATAGGGTTAAGGTTTGCTGATCAATACTGGGAATCAAACGGACTAGTTTAATATGGGGGTGGTGCGATCGCTCTACTGGCAACAGCACGTCATAACCTTCAAAATTTAAGAAATCTGCAAGGTCTTCTTCAGTTTCTTCAGAGTAGGGGGAGGGGTTGTTCGATAGTGCGATGAAATGTCGCCAAACCATCCAAAACTCGTGCTTGGCATCAAATCCTGGATCGATATCCAATCGCCATTGGTCATCCTGACAAAGGTCGTCGATAACAGCTTGAGGTAAGTCAGCGAGTTTCATGGTTGTTAGGGAACACAAGTGATGCAAGCTGGTTGATGTTTCAACTGTATCGTGAATCTTTAAGGAAGTAGCCTGTATCTGAATTGATTAGTGTGACACTTAGCGATCGCTATCAGGTGTTGCTTCAAGAAGATTAACTTGATGTGATAGTTTTAACTGTGCTGTGCTAATGGGGTAATCAACATAGCGTTCCCACAGAATAACTGATTATTCCATCACTTCATCCGTCGCCGGTTCACCAGGATAAAAGCCATCCCTAAATATTTCTTCCAATGTATACGAGCAATTCTCTGGGAATGTTTTTAGCGGCAGGTTTGTTTCTCCTACAGCCAAATCTCTACCACTCTCATATATCTTTTGCAATGCTTCCTCAAGATAGGGCTTAAGGCTGGGATTTTCTTCCAACAATTCTTGAGTATCACGGCGCTGAATGCGAATCGTCATTAACCAGCTACGGTTTCGCCGTTCTGGTTGATATTCCCATTTTAAAAGATGTCCAATTAATACCTTTAAACGATTTCTCAATTCTGCACGTTGCTGTCTTCCCAACGACTCAATCTCCTCGATTAAATTAGGCAGATCAAGTTGGCTCCATTGCTGATGTCTGAGGAGTTTTGCTTGTTCCTGTATCCAGGCATAGAAGTCAGTTTCATAAAGATTTTGCGTTAAGGCTTCGGGTGTCTGTCCAGTTTGTGGTGTTTGCATAAAAAGGTCAAAACCTGGCGAGCTTGGCTTTATTCTAAAAAATCAGATCCACCTGTGATGAAATCGCCTTATCCCAAAAACAGCTTATACGCCGGATTCTTGTTTTCATCCCAATAGCGATAGCCGAGAGTATCAAGAAATGCCTGCCACTCCTCCATCTCGTGGGGAGGAACTTGCATTCCCACGACAATTCGCCCATAATCTGCCCCATTGTTGCGGTAGTGAAACAGGCTGATATTCCAGTCGGGACTCATGGAACTGACAAACTTCATTAATGCGCCAGGACGTTCGGGAAACTCGAATCGGTAGAGCAATTCATGGTGTGCCAGGGGAGAACGTCCGCCGACCATGTGCCGCAGATGCAGTTTCGTCAATTCGTCATCGGTTAAGTCAAGGGTTTTGAATCCGCAAGCTTCAAAAGATTCAACCATCTTTGCGGCATCAGCACGATTTTCAATTTGTACGCCCACAAAAATATGTGCCTCTTTTTCGTCAGCAATGCGATAGTTGAACTCCGTAAGGTT
>JAIUYC010000661.1 GCA_020216575.1 Coleofasciculus sp. S288
TGACGCCCTGGTGGCAACTCATCAATCTGACTCACGTCCAAATCTCCGTGCAACGTCAGCGCCAGGGTTCGGGGTATCGGCGTCGCTGTCATCGTCAAAACGTGAGGAGACTGACCTTTTTGCTGCAACCGCGCCCGTTGTTCCACGCCAAATCGATGCTGCTCGTCAATCACGGCTAAACCCAGCCGTTGGAAGTTCACGGGGTTTTGAATGAGGGCATGAGTCCCTACTAAAAGCGGCAGTTCACCCGTTTCGAGCTGAGCATGAATTTCGCGGCGTTTTTTGGTTGTCGTGGAGCCTGTCAGCAGTTCTACTGGCAGGTGCAAAAGGTTGAACCAACTGACGAGTTTGCGGTAATGCTGTTCTGCCAAAACTTCTGTCGGAGCCATCAGCGCCGCTTGGTAGCCGGATTGAATTGCCGCAAGGATGGTGATGACGGCAACGACAGTTTTCCCCGACCCCACATCCCCTTGCACTAACCGATTCATGGGAGTGGAGGATTGTAAGTCATTGAGGATGTCATTAATGACTCGCTGCTGAGCATTGGTGAGCTTAAAAGGAAGCAACTGCTTGAATCGGTCGATTAGTTCACCCGTGGGTGCGAGGACTGCACTGGTTTGCGATCGCTTTTGCTCCTGACGGCGTTGCAGAAATCCTAACTGAAGATAGAAAAACTCATCAAACACCAATCGGCGTCGGGCGGCAGCTAAGGTAACGCTGTCTGTTGGAAAATGAATATTTGCGATCGCCTCACTCACTCCCATCAACCCATACTGCTTCCGCAACACAGCCGGAAGTGGCTCTTTGAGCTGAGACGCGAACGGAAGTGCTGCAATTACCGCCTGCCTGACCAAATCTGCTGGCACCCCCTCTGTCAGGGGGTATACTGGCACAACTCGACCAATTTTAATCGAGTCAATGCTACCCCCAAAACTGTCTAAAACTTCCAATTCCGGGTCTTCCAAGGTCACGCCGTATTTGTTTCGTTTCACCAACCCCGACGCCGCCACCACCGCCCCTACTGGATAGCGACGCTTTTGTTGCTCCTGCCAACCACGATTGGTGTAGCGAGTGCCTGCAAAAAAACGATTGAGCTTGAGTTGCCCCGTTTGGTCGTTCAGCAACACCTCGAAAATCGTTAATTTCTTGTTGCGCGGACTAGTAAAGCAGTTACAGCGCTTCACCGTTCCCACAACCGTCACGGTTTCCCCATCCACTAAGTTAGAAATATTGACTTGACGGGCATAGTCAACATGGTCACGGGGGTAGTAGTAGAGAAGGTCCCGAACCTTATGCAGCCCCAGTCGCGCTAAGTACCCACTCTTTCTAACACCCACCTCCTCCAACTGAGACAACGGTAGATCGAGGCTGTGAGTGTAGCTTTTCTTTATCTCACTTTTGAGTTCAACGAGGGGCGTTGTTCGCACAGATTTGACGTTGGGAGGCTCTACGGCAGCCATCCCCTTAACAAAGCGGCGCTGAGTCTCTTGCTGGAGTTGCTGAAGAAAGCGGCGGGTTTTTGCAACCAGATCTTGCCGTTGCTGAACACTCATTTGAGGATAACGGGCAAACTCAGCCGCGATTTCCTGCCACTGGCGTCGCTCAACCGGAATCAGCGCATTGGGCGTTTTGCCGAAACTAAGGCAGAGGAACTCGCTGAAGCGATATTGGTTCCCCATCATGTCTATAAAACCCTTATCAGCTTCCACTGACAGGGCTTTTTGTAATCGCACCCAATCTGGTAATTCCGCTTCCACAACGTTCCTCCCTTAGGGGATTGGGAAACGTGCTTCCTACTCCCCAGTCCCTAGTTCTTAACTTAATCATCAAACCAGCTCGATCGCCATGCGGCTTCCGCTTGAGCAACAGCTCGCTCTCGCTGTTTTTTATGATATTCTCGCTGGATCTTGTTTAATTTACCTGACAAGTTGCGAATTTGATTGCGAAGAGCGGTTAACGTGGGGTCAGCAAACTCAATCTCTGACAAGCGTAGGTTAATGGCAACAATGCGGGTTAGGGAGGAGTCTTCTGAATCCTCTTCACTTTCTGTTTCCATCAACAAGTTTAAGAGATTGGGCGATTCCGGTATTGCCTCGGAGGTTGCCTCAACTTTGGCGGCAGCTTCTAAGACTGCTGCTGGCAATTTTCCTGGTATGATGCCAACTTGTTGCAATTGACGATTGGTGTCTAGGGAGAGCGTTTGCAGCGTTTGAGCGATCGCCTCTTCTACCTGTTCTTGCCACTGCACTAACTCGGCTGGTTTAGTCGGCTGGGGATTAGTTGGTTCAGCTGTTTGGGGGGCATCCGAGTCTGCTGGTGGCATTTCAAACGCTTGAATTGACGGGTCTTCAGGGGGTTCCTGCGGTTGCTCCGGGTCAGCGGGCTGAGGAGTTTGCCCTATTTTATCCGTTGCTTCTTTTGTCGTTAGCTGTTTCAACTCTTCCAACTGGGAGAGCAACTGGGCTTGAGCCTGTCCTCCCAGTTCCTTTATGAACACCTGCAACTGCTGCCGCTCGTTGAACGATAAACTCAGAAACGACTCTGGATATCCGTGAGTACATACCTGATAGCACGCCAGCATTAGCTGCTGTCGCACGGCTTGCCCCAGTGATGTCAGATATTTGGAGTAAGCCTTATAGAGTTCGGTCGCCATTAGAGCGATCGCTTCCTCCAAAGCTGCCAAATCCCGATCAATTTGCTCAACTGCTCTCGCCATCGTGTTCCCTAACTGCTCAGTTGGAGAATGCTACAGGTACACCCTACTACAGGATAACGGGTCAAAAGCCACCCAAGTCAGCCCAAGCTGGATGATTGCCTTGAAGCGACTGTGTGATGCGTAACAGCCTCTTCATTACTCATCAAGGACTTGATCCGCCTCACCACTGAGTACTGGAGCGGAAGGTCTAGTCGGTTGAGTTACCCCACCTGAAGGGGGTTCCTCATCCGAGTCGCCCCCTCGCCTATCAATTCCTTCGCCTAGGACGTAACGAGTAAAGCGACGCACTTGGATATTTTCACCTAGTTGAGCAACGGCTTGCTTCACCAACTCTTCTACTAAAATACTTTGATCACGGATGTAAGGCTGATCCATCAGCGAAAGTTCTTTCAGGCGTTTGTCAATTCGGCCTTGAACAATCTTCTCTTTGATGTTATCCGGCTTATCTACCAAGTCATCCCGACCCATTTCGATATCTTTTTCTTTTTGGACGATTTCTGGGGGGATGTCTTCTACCGTCACGTACTCGACGTTCGGACAAGCTGCAATTTGCATGGCCACGTTGCGCACCAAGCGTTGGAACTCCTCGCGACGTGCCACAAAATCTGTCTCGCAGTTCACTTCCACCAGCACGCCGATCCGACCACCAGTATGAATATAGCTGCCGATGAGTCCTTCAGGGGCTATGCGATTAGGGTTGTTTATATTACCGCTTTTTCCCATATTGCCCTACCTCATCTTGTGATTGGCTGATTCGACAATCAAAGGCAAAAGTTCAGAGACAAATCTCTGTCTTTTGCCTTTTCCCTCCCCCTAGCAAAGGTAGGGCAGGGGGAGGATTGTCTTTTACTTGAGTTACTTGCCGCCCATTTGAGCTGCTACTTCATCAGCAAAGTTGGTTTCTTCCTTCTCGATGCCTTCACCCAAGACGTAACGAGTAAAGCGACGCACTTGGATATTTTCACCTAGTTGAGCGATCGCTTGCTTAACCAACTCTTCCACTGAGATACTTTGGTCGCGGATGTAAGGCTGATCCATCAACGAGAGTTCTTTCAGGCGTTTTTCGATTCGACCCTGAACAATCTTCTCTTTGATGTTATCGGGCTTGCCTGCCAGGTCATCCCGACCCATTTCGATATCCTTTTCTTTTTGAACCACATCTGAGGGGATGTCTTCTACCGTCACGTACTCGACGTTC
>JAIUYC010000662.1 GCA_020216575.1 Coleofasciculus sp. S288
TTCTGCTCCATCCTGAACAATGAGATTATTGGTATTAATCACCACTTCTCCAGCAGCACCGATGGCTGATGGCTCCGATCGCGAAAACAAACCGCTCTGAAAAGTTCTCCCTTGATCTGAGACGACACTACCAATCAACTCGACTGAATCTGACGCATTCACTTCCAAACGTCCCCCCTGACTCGAACCGAAAGTAGATGTAGTTAAGCGACCTCCGTCTCGAAGCACCAACCGTCCTGTTGTAACGGATAAATCTCCCCCATTACCCACAAATCCCTGCGTTGTGATGAATGAAGCGTCAATGCCTAAGCTATCTACACCAACTACTTCCACAAATTCAGATGCGTTCACACTCACCTTTCCTGACCCAGCTTCGCCAGTAGAGGATGGATCGTATGATGCAATTTGTGCGCCGTCCTGAATCCTCAGTTGTTGGGTTTCAATGTCTATATTGCTTGCAGCCCTTGTTCCCTGTGTTTCGCTAAATAAACCTGTTGCAAAATCCCCTGTTAAGAAAATTCCATTTAACTCAACTGATTCAGAAGCCCTGACAGTCAATGTCTCTCCCGCTTCTGCTCCAAGGTTCAAAGCGTAAACCTGAGCGCCTCCGCTCAGATTAATTCGTCTTCCCTGTAGCTGAATTCCACCTCCATCTTCATCGATCGCAAGAGCAGCTTCAGATAGATTGATGTCTTGAAAATTCTCAACTCCTTCATAGCTAACAGTCCAACCTGGATTGGTTGAGGTCAAGCTAATGATGCTATTTCCTCCAACACTTCCAATCTCAATTCGTCCGGATTGAGTCGTGAGGCTGCCTCCTAGCATCTCAATATCTCCCCCCAATAGAGCTATAGTTTGCTCCGGCTGAACCTGAAGCCCCGCAGGCGCAAATAAAGCGAATCCGGACACAGACTGGTTAACAATGCGTCCTGGATTTGAGCCATACTGCAAACCCACTGGCACATTGACACTCAACAGAGGCACTGCTTGCGGATTGCTGGCGCTGTAGGCAAACGTATCGTCAAAAAGCACGCTGTCGGCTGTCGTGGCAATAAGCGAGCCACCGAGATCTAACTGAGCATCGAGTCCAAAAATAATGCCGTTGGGGTTGAGCAAAAACAAATCAGCATTGCCCAATACACCCAGTGTTCCCAGAATGTTGGATTGGCTCGCTCCAGTGACTCGACTGAAGATAATGTTTACACCAACAGGGTTTTCAAAGTAAACTTGCTGTCCCTCATCAATGTTGAATTCCGAAAAGCTGTGGAACACGTTAGCTCCACGTTGAGCACCGCCACTGATGAGATCGGCAAATGGCCCATTGATACCAGTAGTTCCACCAGGAATCAAGATAGAATTTTCAGCTCCTAGAGTCTGGTCAGGATTAATCTGAGCGATCGCAGGACGGTTAATACCTGCTGTGTAAAGAAAAAATAGGGATAGAGAAATAACGTAAGCTGGAGAGCGATCAAGACGTTTTGTGTTCATTCTGAGAATTAATGCAGGGGCAAAGTCGGTCGAAAAAACGCTGTAGCTATTTTCCCCAAGCAGCAATGACATTTTCGTCAACAATTGTATAATTTTTAAAATGAGGATTGCTTAATTTTCTTTACTCAAACTGTTTATCAACTCAAGAAGAGCTGATTTTCAGATTGCTTAGTTGAACAGCTTACCAATTACCAATTGCCAATTACCGGAAAGTTATACTGAAGCTGCTCTGAGCCAAGCTTTGCTAGTGTTAAAGGGAGACGCTCTCCCAATTAATCTTTTAGATATAGTCCAATGGCTGGCAACTCTTCCCCCCTCATCCAAACGCTGACCCCAGAACGCTGGGTCGGGTGGAGCATGGACTTCATCGGAGCAGGCTATACAGGGTTATTGGTCAAAAATGGTCGGGTGATGCGAACGTTGCGTCCGGGGCGTCACTTCAGCTTTGCCATCCCCTTGCTAGAGCAATGTGAGCTAATTTTAGTAGACAGCAAAGTTCGCAACCTGGAAATTGTATCTCAGGGGGACTTTTTATCTCGCGATCAGTATCTGATGAATGTCTCCCTCAGCGTCATGTACCAAGTGGTGGATGCAAAACGGGTAGCATTGGAGTTATCTGACCCGATCGCAGCTCTCACTAGCGCCGTTAAAGATAGTTTGGGAGCAACAATTGGTCAGCTACGGATCGATCAGCTAACGACTCAAGGGCGATCGCTAATTCGACAATACATCCTCGACCATGCAGAAGCCTCCTATACTCTGGGCTTTTCGATAGAAGATGTGCGGGTGAGTGACATTAGCTTCCCTCAAACTCCCGGCATTATTCGCCAAGTTGAGGGGATGAGTGCGAGGCAAGAAGCTGAACATGAAGCGGTGCTGAAAATGCAGATTGCTCAAGCCGGTCGTCCGGAGGTGTTACCGCCACCTGTGCAGCAAGTGAACATTGTATCCGGTCGCAACCCTAACGCGAACGACCCCGCCCTGGGTGCGACTCTGGAAGCCACTAGCTTTGCCATTGAAGGACAATCCCCCGTTCAAGATAGACCAACGCTTGCTCCAACTATACTTGCTCAAGATTCAGGAGAAGCAGTTGCACGTCTGGTTCATCGCTCAACGGGTGCGATCGCTATTTTATCGACAACACCCTTCACAATTGGACGCGAACCGAGCAACAGTCTTGTCCTTGATGATGGCTTGTGTTCGCGCAACCATGCCCAAATTATCAAAATGACTGACCCTCAAGGTACAGTCCGATATCAGCTCATCGATATGGGCAGTTCCAATGGTACGTTTGTGGGCGGACAGCGACTTGCCCCCCATCAACCCTTCTGGCTCACTTCCGGGAATATCATCAAAATTGGCTCTCAAGAATGGGCGTTTGAAGCCTGATACTCTTACGATTGTCTTATCGAGCAAGTAGGTGCTCAAAATTCCTCCACCAGGAACCAAATTCTGCGATATAGTTGTAGCCGCAGACAATCTCAAGAGTCCGCCCAGAGATTACCTCACGAATTCTCAATGCGCGATCGCGAGTTTCATCTTGCACTCCGAAGGGATTGAACCGCATCTTCCCTCCTGGAGGGAATGCATAGTCACAGATAAACAGCACCTCATTGTAGATATAGATAGTGAATCCGGGTGTGTGTCCACCGATATGGAACGCTTCGATACCATGCTCTACAAAGTCACCCGTAAATCGGCGATCGACTGGAAACAGCTTAGCCAGCGAATGCTCACTATCAAGCACATGGAGGTAAACTTTCGCACCCCATAGCTCACGATATTGATTGGATGCGCCCATGAAATCTTTATGGGTGAAGTAGATAGTTTGTACGGGTTCTAGGTCGCGATTGAATGCTGAGGGACAATCGATCCAGACTGCCCCATCTTCTGTCTCAATGCGATAAGCCGCATGCTCTAGCCCAAGACGAGGTACAGATTTCAACTGAGTGACAAACTCGTTCACCTGATAAGGTGTCACCCGATAGGTTTGCTCTGCCTCATCCCAGGTGAGAAATTTATCATGCCCTACCCCACAGAACGGACAGACATCGGGCATTTCACCAATCATGTTATAGCCGCAAACGATGCAAACCCACTGTTGATGATGCATGGTATGTTCTTCCAAAACTGTCAGGTTCTTTCAACACAAGTACAGGTTAGGCTGTCAGAAATATCAGAGAAGCTCAAGTTGGTTCTTGTGTGAGTATGCTGACTGACTCATATTAACGGTACACCCAACTATATAGTTTCGTAGACCAGGAAGTTTCTAAGTTGATAAATTTTATCGTTCACATTTATCAATACGGTACGTGCAAATTGTACTCTATGTTTGTGATCTTGCCTCGGAAGTAACAGAAATCCCCAGATTCCAAATTCCATGAAACTTCAGCCTTCGTGGGGATGCAAATACCATTCACCTCCTG
>JAIUYC010000663.1 GCA_020216575.1 Coleofasciculus sp. S288
GGAGATGGGTGGAGATGGGGGAGGTTTTTTGCTGGTGGGTTATTTCTGTCAGCCTGTATTATGCTCAAAGAACTTTTGACTTTTGACTTCCAAGGGAGTGGTACTAATCTCTTTTTGATCGCACCATGCCTACTGCAAGCTGAGCTAACGCCTGAGGTAAAATACGATGTTCCTGCACTTGAATTCGGCTGTGAAGCGTTTCTGGCGTATCATCCGGGAGCACGGGGACAGCCGCTTGTACTAAAATCAGTCCACTGTCCACTTCTGGGCATACCAAGTGAACCGTACAGCCAGTAATTTTTACACCAGCATCAAGGGCTTGTTCCACAGCCCGCACACCTTTGAAACTGGGCAATAAGCTGGGGTGGATGTTGACAATTCGGTCAGGGAAAGCATCGATGAGTACAGGCGTTACTATTCGCATCCAGCCTGCCATGACAATCCATTCCACCTCGTACTGCCGCAATGTCTCAACAATGGCGGCATCTAAGTCTTCGCGCCGCTTGTACTCTCGGTGATTGAGCAGCACGGCGGCGACACCCCAACGTTCAGCTCTCGCTGCTGCTTTGATTCCCGGATTATTGTAAACCAAAACTTGAATTCGGGCGTTGAGTTGCTTGGAGGCGATCGCTTCCGCAATGGCTTCAAAGTTACTGCCATTTCCCGAAGCCATAATCCCCAGTTTTAATGGCGTACCTTCCTTGAAAAGGCTGGGTAAAACTATCGGTGACACTAAACTAAGCGTCAAGTCAGTTGGGTCGGAATTGCTAATCATTCACTTATTTAAGCTCGGATTTGCGTAGTTTGAGCATTTAGCAGGAGCGAAGAGGCTACCGAATCCCCAAACAAGTAGGCTGAAGGCAATTTAATGGGAACGTTGGGCTAAAGCCCGTATTCGCTTTCATCCCCTGGCTAAAGCACGGGGATTCTCAGATTTTAAGTGTTTTTGATAGTTTACCAGGGTATTAGAGGGTGTTGAAAAAGACTTAATTGGCTTAACCCCAAACCCGTTGATGATGTGCAGACAATTTCTCCGCGTCCGGAGTGTCAGTCTCAACCAACTACTTATGACCACACCCGTCTCAGAGGGAAATATTTTTTGGATAGTTTTCCAGAGAATGTCCGGATTGACTTGAAAATACTTATGAATACCTGTATTAGGGAGGCTGTATATCACATTTCACGGTAATTCACGACAAGAGGGCTGGATTCTAGACAGTAGCCTCGAAGTGACCTCGCCTAAAATAGTGGTGTTACACCTCAGTCGCTCTCACTGTCTGGGTGTTCGCCTGGAAGTCTTCAAAGGGCATGCCGTCTGTTAAACTCTGAATTTCTGTCATTGCTTGCAGCTTATCCTCAACTCGTGGCTTCCAGTCCCTGGGTAGCATCGCCAGTACAATCTCCTTGAACACTTGTTCGCGTAGTTGTGGTCTCAATCCGTCTGAAGTACGGCTGTTAATTGATTGAATTGTTGCCATTGTGGAATCAGAAAGTACCATTGGGCGATTTGTTAAGGCGATCGCAATATGAAAGTAAGTCCCCAGGAGAGTAAAACCGATGGTTTATAATGCTCTGAAGTCCAATGTTCAAGAGCTGCAAAAGGACGTTATTGACCTACTTAACCAATCCAGTTCCTTGATGGATCGCGCTAGTCGGGCTTTGTACTCTGAGCGTGTTAGCGAAAAGTATGAGGCTTTTGGGCAAGAGGTTGTTGAAGCAAATCGTAACGTAGAGAAGCTGGAACTGATGATGGCGATTGTCGCGCCGATGAAGGCAGGCAAATCAACCATCATTAATGCCATTGTCGGTCAGGAGATTCTACCCAGCCGCAATGCTGCTATGACAACACTGCCAACGGCGATTATCCTAAATGCTGAGCTAACGGAGCCTATTCTGAAGCTGAGTCAAGAAATCTTATCCGTGTTTCAAGAGGCAGTTTTGGGGTTGCAGGACAAGCTCCAGAAGATGGGGAGCGGACGGATGCAGCAGAAAATCGCTCAGTATCCACATTTAGAGAAGTTGCTCCAAGACATCCAGGCCTCAGGAGAATTCCACATCCCGTCTCGCACATCTGGACGCGAGGAAGTCATCAAGGTTCTCAAGGAACTCAACGATATTGTTCGTCTGTGCAGCTTGATCGATCCCTCCCAAGATCCTCTCGGTCGATTAATGGATCTTCCGTGTATTGAGGCACCCTTTTGGCAACCGCGAAGCGTGTTTGCGGGAGATTCGCCGGACATCGAACAAGCAGAAGAGTTAGGCAATTTGGTGCTTGTTGATACGCCAGGTCCAAACGAGGCTGGAGAAAACCTCAAGCTAGCTGCCGTGGTTGCAGAGCAGCTACGGAAAAGTTCAATCGTGTTGATTGTGCTGGATTTTACTCAACTTAAAACCCAAGCAGCCGAAGAAATTAAACAGGAAGTTCAGAAAGTTATCAACTTACGAGGAAAGGAAAACTTATACGTCTTAGTCAATAAAGTCGATCAGCGTGGCGAAAATGATATGACCTCAGAACAAGTGAGGCAGTTTGTCAATGCTGAACTGGGGATAGGCGACGCTGAGGATACTGAGCGAGTATTTGAAATATCGGCGATACGGGCTTTCCATGCGGCTAACTTTCAATTAGAACTGCAACACTATCCAGAACGTGACATTTCCCAGATGAAAACAGCATCGGGTTTGGCTAAACAAGCCTTTGGTGATATGTGGGAGGTCATGTTTAAAGGTGCAAATCTGGGTCAAATGCGAGGAGCCTGTCGGCATATTTGGGAAAAATCAGGCTTTTCTCCTTTCTTAGATAAAGTTATCGAAGTATTGATGGCAGGCGCTGCTCCTCGGTGCATTAAGTCAGCTCTTAGCCTTGATCGCAACCACCTTCAGGAACTACAGGATGACCTTAGACTCCGTCTCAGTGCGATCGCTAAAGATGAAGAAAAACTCAGACAGGAAGTTAGTGCGCTAGAAACTGATTTATATCATCTTGAATTATGCCGTAACCAGTTGATGGCAGTCGATAAAATTCGGGTAGAACTTTACTGGAACCTTAACAATACCTTTGAACTTCTCAAATCCGAAGCTAAAGTAGGAATTCAAGACTATTTTATAGGAGAGGACTACGAACGAGCTGACTTGATCAAAAAAACTGACATTAAAGCGCGGGAACTTTTACTGGCTAATATTAATGGATTAGAACTTTTTCCTCAATGGTTCTCTCAACGGATAAAGTCGAAACTCAGGTATAAAACTCCAGGGATTATCGAGTTTAGCGATCCTAACGAAGCTGAAGAGTTCGCAGGTCATGCCGTTGCCTATGCCAAACAAAAGACAGAAACCTTACTAGCCGGAGTTCGTGAAAAAACTCATCAGGAAATCGAACAGGTACGTACATGGCTGATTGAATTTTTGGAGACGCTAACCAAGCCAATTATTGAACGAGCGCGTACTCGACTGAACGAAGCATTTGATATAGATTTAGTCTTGCCACCACCCAAATTAGAGTTTGATAAAGATGATATGGGTTCAGTTGCACCTCACGTAATCGGTCAAACCCGCTCGTCCACCCCAGAGGATGCTGAGCAAGTGATGAAGAAGCGAACATGGTGGCACTGGCTGTGGTTAGTTCCAGTTGAAGTTACAGAACGCATCCAACAAAACAAAACAGAGGACTACTATAGCGTATCTCTGGAAGAGTTAGTCGTTCAGATTAATACAGCTATTGAGGCAAGCATTACTAATATTAACCAAGAACTTACGAAGTATCTAGATGAGGATTTTCAGCAGCGAATTGATGCCTTCTTTGAGTCTCTTGATGCTTACCTCCGTAACTACAAAGACAACTTGCAACAGGCTCAAGCTGCTCAAAAACTATCACTCGATCAAAAGGAACAATTAGTGAGCGAACTCAGTGCTTT
>JAIUYC010000664.1 GCA_020216575.1 Coleofasciculus sp. S288
GTGCGATCGCCGCTCCAGCTTGGTCAGGCTTCGTCAACCGCCAACGCCTCAACACCTCCCAAAATTACGTCTATCAAGCAATGCAGGACGCAAAAAGCAACGCTACACGAGACAAAATCACCTGGCAAGTCAGCTTCAGACAAATCACATCAAGAGGGAAACAAGTTGTTCAGTGGTCAATTCACCAAGCAGAAGACAGTCAATTCATTCCCAATTCTGTCATGAGGAACAATTCCCTATGGCATGAGTTAGAACTCGATATTCTCATCGACCAAAGTAAAAACAAGAAGGGAAAATACGAGACTAGCTTGACAAAGCAAACTTCAACGGGTCCTTGGCGAGTGCAGTTTAACTACCAGGGTTGTCCTGTGAGGAAACCTAGTGATGAGTGCGGACAAACCGCACTAACAGCCTTGGGACGGCTAACACTGCGTAGCAAAAATGGTGGAAAACTCAGGCGCTGTGTCGTTGTCTCCACCATCCTGGGTGCAATGCGGGCTGGCAAAGAGCATTCCAAACCAGATAGCTCTGACAAATACTGTTATTGAGTAGTAGGGTGGGCATTGCCCACCTACCCCATCTCGTCATCCGCTAACTTTCAGCCCCCCGCAACGCTGCTGTCGTCTTCTCCCGGTCTAACTTAAGAATCAACACCGCCAACGGTGGCAAACACAAATCCAACGAGTAAGGCTGAGTGTGGAACCCCCACTCATCTGTCCACTTACCTCCCAAATTCCCCATATTGCTTCCGCCGTACTCACGGGCATCGCTGTTAAACAATTCCGTATAGAATCCCATCTCCGGAACCCCGACACGGTAATGGCTGTGAGGCTGAGGCGTGAAATTGCAGACCGTGATAATAAACTCATCCGAACCCTTAGTGCGGCGAATAAACGACACTACGCTATGGCGATTGTCACTGCAATCAATCCACTGAAATCCCTCTTGAGAAAAATCCTGAGTGTAAAGAGCCGATTCGCTACGATACAACTTATTCAGGTCACTCATAAACCGCTTTAACTTCTGATGCGGCTCATACTGCAACAACTGCCAGTCCAAATCTCCCCAGACATTCCACTCACTCCACTGACCGAACTCCATGCTCATGAACAGCGTCTTCTTGCCAGGGTGCGCGTACATGTAAGTAAACAAACTCCGGACATTGGCAAACTTCTGCCACTCATCCCCCGGCATCTTACCCAGCATATTACTCTTGCCGTGGACAATCTCATCGTGAGATAGCGCTAGCATGTAGTTCTCGCTGTGGTGATACCACATGCTAAACGTGACATTGTTCTGGTGGAACTGCCGGAACCAAGGGTCCATGTGGAAGTAATCCAGCATGTCATGCATCCAGCCCATGTTCCACTTCAAATTAAAGCCCAAACCTCCCACATACGTCGGCCAAGACACCATCGGCCAATCCGTTGACTCCTCAGCAATCGAGAGGATACCGGGGAAATAACTAAAGATGACATGATTTGTCTGCCGCAGGAAATCTGCCGCTTCCAGATTCTCTCTACCGCCGTACTGATTCGCGACCCATTCCCCGTCCTTACGACAGTAGTCGAGGTAGAGCATCGACGCCACTGCATCCACTCGGATGCCATCAATGTGGTACTTGTCGAACCAGAATAGGGCGTTGGCAACCAAGAAGTTGCGCACTTCATTGCGGTTGTAGTTGAACACCAGCGTTCCCCACTCTTTATGTTCACCTTTGCGGGGATCGGCGTGTTCGTAAAGGTGAGTCCCATCAAAGAACGCCAAACCGTGACCGTCCTTGGGAAAATGGCCAGGTACCCAGTCCACAATCACACCAATGCCGTTTTGGTGGCACTGGTCAATGAAATACATGAAATCTTGCGGCGTTCCGTAGCGGGACGTGCAGGCATAGTACCCCGTAACTTGATATCCCCAAGACCCATCAAACGGATGTTCCGCTACGGGCAACAGCTCAATATGAGTGAATCCTAACTCCTTGACGTAGGGAATTAAGCGATCGGCTAACTCCCGATACGTCAGGAAACGCGCTCCCGGTCTTAGTTCAGAAACCACTACTACGGGTGCAGTTTCTCCATCTGGGAGTTTAGCCGGTTCCGCTGAGGATGCATGCAGCCAAGACCCCAGATGCACTTCATACACGGAAATCGGATGAGTCAGGGGATCGGTGTGACGCCGACGCTCCATCCAGTCCGCATCATTCCAAGTGTAGGAATCTAAGTCAGTGACAATCGATGCGGTTTTGGGTCGGACTTCCTGTTGAAACCCGTAGGGATCGGATTTTTCGTAAATATGACCTTCAAAATTTTTTATTTCATACTTATAGTGTTCACCTACACTCAGTTCGGGAATAAACAATTCCCAAATCCCCGTGGAACCTTTACGCATTTGATGCTTGCGCCCATCCCAATAGTTGAAGTCTCCCAACACTGAAACATTACGAGCATTGGGTGCCCAGACCGCAAAGTAAACTCCCTTGACGCCCTCAATTTCTGTTGGATGCGCTCCTAGCTTTTCGTAGATGCGGTGATGGTTCCCTTCGCCAAACAGATACAAGTCAAAATCCGTCAGCAGTGGAGAGCGGAAGTTATAGGGGTCGTAGGTTACCCGTTCGTGTTCACCCTCTTTAATGCGAAGCTGATAGTTTGCCACTTCCACCCTGTCGAGTTGGCATTCAAAAAAGTGAGGGTGGTGCACCGCTTGCATGGAGTATTCCTTCCGTTCTTCTGGGAAAACCACCCACGCAGCATCTGCGTTGGGTAGATAGGCACGCACTACCCAGACAAATGCACCATTCTGCTCAAATCGATGGAGACCGAGGACTTCAAAGGGGTCATGATGTTGATTCCAAACAATCCGGTCAATTTGTTCAGGAGCAATGGTTAAGGACATCAAATTTATCTACCTCTGTCAATGGGGAGCAAGAAAACTATAAGTTGTTATCCTGGTTATTTTAATATTTATATAGATTTTTGTTGGTTTCTACATATTTTCATTTAAAATACCCGACGCGAAGGGATAGGAACACCAACGATAGGCGTATTTCTCTCCCGAAGCTTGGTCGCGAGAAAGACGAACACCGACTGGAGAACACAAGAGAGAGTAAAGGGGTGGAAGTCTCTCCCTTCCCCAATCTCGCCCTCCTCTTCCGTCAACCAACAAACTAGAAGATGTCCTATCCTACCAAAAAGGGAAGTCTCAGGGGCTATAGTACTGCGACTATAGCGGTTCTCAAATAGATTGAAGTACGGGCGGGTTGAGCGGATTGACTCCTGGGAAACAGATCAGGACTTACGCACAGACACCACATCTGGTAGGGGCATGGCATGCCATGCCCCTACACTTGATGCTTGAGAGACTTTCTTTGCGTAAGTCCTGAGATATCTGGGTGAAACCCGCCCCTACGACTCCTGAATCTAGGTGTATCCCACAAAGGTCGAGAATCGCTACGCCCACTCTCAAAACGGTGTCACTGTCTGTAACAACTGGCGCAGGCGCAGCAGAAAAATGATTTGCTGGATGTCTGGGTGGAGTTCGGGTGGGGTGGAGCGCTCGGCTAGCTCGGCTTGGAGTTGAGCATATTCAGCCGCTGTTAGTGGCTTGCCGTCAATTGGCGATCGCGCTTCGGTGATAATCTCCGTCCTCAATACCTCTTCTGGTACATCTTCCGCTGGTGGCAAACACACAGCTGATTGAGCCGCAACAAACAATAATCCTAGCCAAAGGACTAAGAATTTACCTAGTGCAGCGTGGCGGAAATAACTATCCAGTTGAAAAAGTTTAAAAAGCTTACTGTACAAGCTTTCTTTCATAAAAGCCCTCTGCCCTCTGACTTGAAAGTGAGGAGTCGGGAGTCGGGAATGGGAAATACCACTTTCATTCATGGCTGTGAATTTTTTTCATCGGGACT
>JAIUYC010000665.1 GCA_020216575.1 Coleofasciculus sp. S288
AAGGCATGCTGCACGACTCGTACAGGATAGCGATGAGCAATTTCTACGGTGCGATCGCTACTGTAGGAATCCACTACAATTACATCATCTGAGAGCAGCGCTGACTCAATACAAGCAGCAATATCGAGTTCTTCGTTGTAGGTCAGGATATAAATCGAGAACATGTCAAGCATTCCATAAAACAATTTGTCCAGGTTAAAGATGCTTGCCCACCAAAAATGTCCCTATCAGCGTCGTTGATGCCGCTGAGGGAGGGAAGAATAATAAACTGTGAGAGGCGAACTGCCAGTTCGGACAATCGGTTAGCAATCACTATCTAGATCTAGGCTTTGCGACTGCTTGCTGATGAACCTCCGGAATTCCGCAATCCCATCCAGCCTATAACAATGTAACCAATGGCTAACAGCAAGCTACTCAAACCCGTCTTTAGCGCCGACTTCAACGCCCTGGTTTTGGCTTGTTTCTCTAGTTCTAACTTGCCACTCCGAAGCTTGGTTTGAGCCGCCTCAAGTTCTTGACTAATAGCTTTACTAGGATTCTGCGTGATTGTCTGCAACAGTTGCCTGTATGCCTGTGCCTGATTTTGCTGTTCGGGTGGAACTCGACCCGTCTCAATTGCTTGGTCAAGTTCCGAAAGCTGCTGTTTTAGCTGTGCCAGCCCTTTAGGATCTTTGACGAGAGCAGAGATTTGCCCTGCTCTGGCTTCAAGTTGAGCTTCAGCTTGAGTCGCTCTTTGACTAACCTGCTGGAGAGCCGCATTACTTTCCTGGGCGACATTGTTAAAGTGAAGCGGCACCAACAGCAGAAAGATTAATCCCAGTAAACTCGAGAGTACAAACGCCCAAGCGCCGACAGAAGATCTTGACTCGCTTGATGCTCCGCCAACGTTACCGATCCAAGCCCCTGCTACCAAAAACGCGATCCCTACCATGGGGATAATGCCTTGGTTAACAACTTGCTCTGTGAAGCCTATCTGCCACGCCCTCTGGAGCGGGTTAAAGGGAATTGCCAAAATAATGTAATCTAACAGGGAAGATACTATCAGGATCAGCCCGACAACCTTAAGCGTCAGAGCTGTGAAAGGTGCATAGGCAGGACTACTTTTCATGGGTTATGCCAGTATGAAATTTGATAAGCCTTTTCCAAGGGTACTAGGCAATCTGTCTTTATGTGTTGTCTATTTCCCTGATAAGGGATTACCCGGTAAAGAATGGAAAATGCTAACTCTATTACAGCAACTTGCCCATATTAACTCATGGGTAGGAACAGCCTCAGCAGGAAGAGACTGATCCTGTTGTGCGACACTAAGGAATTTTATGAACAAAATTGTAGAAGTTTTACCAGACAAAGCAGCACTCATCGAGCGATCGCTCGCCGTTGTTCTCTCCAAAATGCATACGGCAATCCAACAGAGCGATCGCTGCACGATTGCCCTGGCAGGAGGGGGTACTCCGAAACCCTTGTATGAAGCGATCGCCTCCCAAGACCTCCCTTGGGATAAAATTCATGTCTTCTGGGGTGATGAACGCTATGTCCCCCCTGACCACCCGGATAGCAATCAAGGAATGGCACGTCAAGCTTGGTTAGACAACGTACCTATTCCAGAAGTCAATATTCACCCAATGCCCACAGATGGGGCTAACCCAGCAGCAGATGCCGAGAAGCATGAAGCTCACTTACGCAAGTTCTTCAAGTCAGCAGCAGGAGAGTTTCCCCAGTTCGATATCATTTTGTTGGGCATCGGCGACGACGCACACACTGCCTCTCTCTTTCCCCATACAGACGCGCTTCAGGTGCAAGACCATCTCGTTACTGTTGGTAACAAAGACGGACAGCCCCGCATCACCTTTACCGCCCCCCTGATCAATCATTCCCATTGTGTGATTTTTCTGGTCGCTGGGTCCGGGAAACGACCTGCTTTAGCTCAAATATTTGCTCCCGATGCCGACCCTCTAACTTACCCCGCTCGGTTAATTCAGCCTCAAGGAGAACTTTGGTGGCTCTTGGACGAATCCGCGGGTCAAGAACTAGAGATTAAAGATTAGGAGTTAGACGCCCATGAACTTGCGTTCACAACGAAGGATGAAAATCTCTCTGTCTCCCCGTCTCCGTGTCCCCGCGTCTCCGTGCCCCCAGTCTCTATTTTCAAGCTAGTTTTATGAAGCAGTTCGATTTCTACTGCCCAAAAGTTAAAATCAAAGCGTCAGCTGTGCTTTCATAAAAGGAATGGATAACTGACGGAAAGGAGGTTTTAGGAGGTTTTATGATTGTCTGCCCCAACTGCAATCACCAAAATCCAGAGGGAGCAACCCAATGTGAGGCTTGCTATACCCCTTTACCTGCGACTACGGCTTGTCCTAACTGTGGTGCCACAATTCAGACAGACGCAAGCTTTTGCGGTCAGTGTGGCTTTAACTTGAAAGCAAGTGCCCCAACGGGAATAGGCAGTACATCGGCTCCCAATGCATTCCCCGACGTACCAGACTTGATCCCCCCCGACCCGCTGATTGTCCCCGATCCTGTATCGGTTAGCTCTCAACTGCCCGACGCCGAGGAGAATCCTACTGTCCCACCAGAGCCTACCTCTGCTTCTGTGATCCCGGCAACTATCGTTAGCCAACCGGATAACGTACCAGAAGAAAGTACGGCGCCTCCCACTCCTAGCATCAACCAACCCCAAGTCGCCAGCACTAACCCACCCCCACCCCCGATTGCTTCTGCTGGCAATGCCAAAACTCAATTGCAAGTACCGTCGGCTCACCTGCTGCACGTTCAAACTAATATGCAGATTGAGTTGCCTCAGAATCTCTCAGTGGTTCACATCGGTAAACTAAACGACCAGATTCCGCCTGACATTGACGTTTCTGGGTTTCCAAATTCTGAGATTGTTTCCCGAATTCATGCCGATATCCGAGTAGAAGGAGATGCCTACTACATCGAAGACGTTGGGAGTTCTAATGGCACTTACATCAACCATACTCCCCTAGCTAGCGGCAATCGGCATCGTTTGAGAACAGGCGATCGCATTAGCTTGGGAAAAGGTGATAAAGTGACATTTTTGTTCCATGGTTCTTAATTCTCTCACTACTGCTAGATTAGGTAACTTTCTCAGAAAAATTCACAGAATCATTGTGAAATGAGGGGTCAAAGCAAATTGCAGACCCGGTTTTTAAGTGATAGCCTTAAATTAAGAATCCCCAATCATGTTCCTCAAATTAAGTTGTCACTTTTTGCTGGTCGGACGAGCAACTATCATGATGTGCGAGGTAACTGCTGCCTTAGCAAGAGTGGTAAATAGCCCTGGGGTGTCGGCAACTAGTATCTATCTGGCAGCACCCCCTCTATAAGTCTTTGTAAAGATGGAACACCAGTGATTACCCTGACTCTGCTGCATCCACTCCAGTCTGTACCTGTTCAAAGTTGGCCGTTTGAAAACGAATCGTTAATTCGGATCGGGCGGTCAACTGACAACGAGGTGATTCTTTATAGCGCCGTCGTTTCCCGTCACCATGTAGAGCTGCGGCGCAATGGATCTGAATGGGAAATTGTCAGTTTAGGTGCGAATGGAACCTATATAGATGGGAAGCGCATTACCCAGATGTCGGTTGTAGATGGGATGATCATTCGTCTAGCTAGCTCTGGTCCGAAAATTCAGATTCATATTGACTCAGAAACATCCCAGTCTAAGGCAAAGGCAGCTTTAGGCAAGCAATCACCGTCCCAATCATCAGGGATGGATCGAGCAAGAGATACATTCATTAACTCTCACACCACACACACAGAAAACGAAAACTAACCCGATCAGATATTGAGGTTCTTCATTAGTGAGTATGCTAAACTAACAATTGAAATGCCAATTAAGCAAACATCTAACTCGGTAATTTTCAAAATTCCTAAACCCG
>JAIUYC010000666.1 GCA_020216575.1 Coleofasciculus sp. S288
GGTTCAACCAGGCGCATTTATTTCACGTCTCTGCTTTGAAACTGGAAGTTCGCGAATCTCTCCTTGCCATCTTTAAAGAATCAGATTTACCGCGCAATGCCTTTTACGGAGATGGCTCGACGATTGACACCTCTGTTTTAGATGAAATTCGCCAGATATATCAACAGGAAGCTGTTACATTTCCCTGGCAAGAAGGAGATATTTTAATGCTGGATAATATGCTAACGGCTCACGGACGCTTGCCCTATTCAGGTTCGCGAAAGGTGGTCGTGGGAATGGCTGAACCCTTTAGTCGCTAAAGGTAGATGAAACGGAGTCAATGCTATGCAGGATGTATCGATAGAAGGGTTTCGACTTTCCCCTCAGCAAAAGCGTCTGTGGCAGTTGCAGCAAGCAGGTAATAACCAACCTTACCGCGCTCATTGTGCTGTTCTCATTAAGGGAAATCTCAATCCAGAAATTCTCGCGTCAGCGTTACAAAACGTTATTAATAGACATGAGATACTCCGCACCATTTTTCGGGTGTTAGAGGGAATGAATCTTCCTCTTCAAGTGATTGGCGATCGCAGCGTCTCCCAGTCTCTTAACCTCAAACCTTTAGAAGAACAAAATATCAATATAGAGTCCCTTTTTCAGGAAGCAATAAAGCGGCGTTTCAACTGGAATAATAGCTTGCTTTTAGAGATTTCCCTCGTCACTCTTCCTCAAGAACAGGCTGTGCTGTTTATTGGCTTGCCTGCTATGCTAGCCGATAGGGTAACCCTACATAATTTGGTCTGCGAAATCAGCCGTTCTTATGTAGCCTGTTTGCAGAACGAGAAACTATCGGATGAACCCTTACAGTATGCCGATATAGCAGAATGGCAAAATGAACTGTTTGAAGGCGAAGATGGGAAAATCGGAAGAGAGTATTGGAAAAATAAGAATAAAAAACTATTAACGAATTGCAAGCTTCCTTTGGAAAAGCAAGCAGCGGTCAAACCAGAGTTTGAACCGACATTTATTGCCTTAGAGTTAAATCCCGATACCATCGCGAAACTTGACGCGATCGCTCAAAACTATAATGCTTCAATTTCTATAGTTCTTCAGGCTTGCTGGCGCATTTTACTGTGGCGACTTACCGGACAGTCTGATGTAGTTATCGGCACGTATTGTGATGGTCGAGACTATGAGGAGTTAGCCTCAGCATTAGGGCCGCTTGCTAAATACTTACCGATTTATTGTTCTTTAGAAGAAACCTTTAAATTCAGTGAAATCTTAAAACAAATTCGCGAAGCGACAGAAGAGGCGTTTAAGTGGCAAGAATCCTTTACCTGGGAACAAATTGAAGAAGGCAGAAGAAGGAAGGCAGAGGGCAGAAGATTCCTTTCAGATGGAGATTCACCCCCAACTGAAAGGGAACAATCCATAGGGGATGGGGTATCAGACCCTAGTTTCCTTCAGTCAAGGGCTTCAGCGCAAGGCATTCCTTCTGCCTCCGGCCCTCTGCCCTCTGCCTTTTTAGATGAAAACTTCTTTTCCGTTGGCTTTGAATTCGAGAAACAGCCAGCTAAATATACTGCCGCAGACGTATCATTTTCTATTCACAACCAATATGTTTGTCTTGACCGCTTCAAAATTAAACTCTCCTGCCTTCGTCGGGATGACTCACTAATTGCAGAGTTTCACTATGATTCCAACTTGTTTCAGGTAGAAGATATTGAGCGTATAGCAAGACAGTTTCAGACGTTGTTAGAAAGTGTCATTGATAAGCCGGAAGCTGCTATTGGTGAGTTAGAGATTTTGAGCGCGAACGAGAAACATCAATTGCTCATCGAATTTAACAACACCCAAACCGACTATTCCAAACACCAGTGCATTCATCAGCTATTCGAGCAACAGGCAGCACGTACTCCCGAACAGATTGCCGTTGTTTTTGAAAACCAAAAACTCACCTACGCTCAGCTCAATACCCGTGCCAATCAACTTGCTCGTTACCTGCAAGCACTAGGCGTTGGCTGCGAAACTGTTGTAGCGCTATGCGTTGAGCGCTCTTTGGACATGCTCGTCGGCTTGTTGGGAATTCTCAAAGCGGGTGGAGCTTACCTTCCCTTAGATCCGATTCTCCCAGATGAGCGTCTCGCATTTATGGTGCGGGATGCTAGAGCATCTGTCATCGTAACCCAACAGCAGCTAGCCGAATGCTTTTCTACACAGGCAGCGCCAATCGTTTATCTGGATACAAACTGGGAGGTAATTGCTCAGCAGTCAGATGAAAATTTGCTCAACGAAGTCACTCCTGAGAACTTGGTTTATGTCATATACACCTCAGGCTCAACTGGCAAACCCAAGGGAGTCGCCATCGAACATCGGCAACTGCTCAACTACCTGCACGGCATCCTAGAACGATTAGACTTGCCTGTGGGTTCTAGCTTTGCAACCGTTTCCACCATTGCTGCCGACTTGGGCAACACCGCCATTTTCCCAACCCTGTGTACGGGAGGATGTCTGCACGTCATCTCCCAGGAGAGGGCAACCAATCCGGAGGCATTAGCAGAATACTGCGATCGCCATGCCATTGACTGCCTTAAAATTGTCCCCTCTCACTTGGAAGCCCTCTTAAGCGCTTCCCACCCAGAGAAGATTATGCCGAGAAAGCGTTTAATTCTGGGGGGTGAGGCACTCAGTTGGCAGTTAGTTGAGCAACTCCAGCAGTACGCACCAGATTGCCAAATCCTCAACCATTATGGCCCAACAGAAGCAACCGTCGGCGTCCTAACCTATCCGATCGAGAGTCGCGATCGATCTGAGAGTGTGCCCTTAGGTCGCGCGATCGCCAATACTCAGATATACGTTCTCGGGTCTAATCTGCGACCTGTGCCCATCGGGGTAGCTGGCGAACTTTACATTGGGGGAGATAGTCTGGCACGCGGCTATCTCAATCAACCAGAATTAACCCGCGATCGCTTCATCGACAACCCCTTTAGCGATGGGTTGCGCTTATACAAAACTGGAGACTTAGCGCGTTATCTCCCCGATGGCAACGTCGAGTTTCTGGGGCGAATTGACGACCAAGTCAAAATTCACGGCTTCCGCATCGAACTTTCCGAGGTTGAGTCGGTACTCAAGGAGCATCCTGACATCCGAGAAACCGTCGTTTTGGCGCGGGAAGATGAACCGGGTAACAAGCGTCTCGTTGCTTATGTGGTTCCCAAGCAGCAGTCTGAATTTTCGGTGAGTGAACTTCGGAATTTCCTCAAAGAGAAACTACCGGAATACATGGTGCCTTCGGCTTTTGTCCGGCTAAAAGCACTACCTCTCACTCCCGACGGCAAGGTTGATCGTCAAGCACTGCCAGCCCCAGACAGCGTTAGACCAAAGTTGGAAGGGCAATTTGTCGCTCCCCGCACTCCTGTTGAGGAAAGCATTGCCAGAATTTGGACTCAGGTATTGGGACTCGCTCGCGTCGGGATTTATGACAACTTCTTTGAGTTGGGCGGCGACTCGATTATGAGCATTCAAATCGTCGCTAGACTGAACCAGGCGGGTTTGCAACTCACCCCCAAGCAGATGTTTGAATACCCGACTGTGGTTGGATTAGCGGCAGTTGCGGGTACAGCGTTAACGATTCGAGTTCAACAGGAACCTGTAACGGGTTCGCTACCTCTAACTCCGATTCAGCACTGGTTCTTTGAACAGAAACTCTGCGATTTGCACCACTGGAACCAAGCTGTCCTACTGGAGGTGCGGCAAGCCCTTGTTCCCGATCTCCTTAAGCAGGCGGTACAGTACTTGCTGAAACACCATGATGCCCTGCGCCTGCGGTTTTCTACCACAGAATCAGGTTGGCAGCAAGTTAATGCTGGATTCGACGAAGCAGAAGCAGTGCCTTTCTCATCTGTAGATTTATCCAGCACTCC
>JAIUYC010000667.1 GCA_020216575.1 Coleofasciculus sp. S288
TAGCTGGGCTATCGAATGCCTGGTAGCTGATTTCAAGGGAAAACGATTATTCTTCCTCAACTTGATAGCCAAACTCTGCCAAGCGGAGGCGAGACTGCCGCCATTTAGGCAGAACTTTGACAAACAGTTCCAGGTAAACCTTACCAGCAATTAACTTTTGCATCTGTTCTCGGGCAGCGCTGCCAATTTGTTTAAGCATACTACCACCTTTGCCAATCACGATCCCTTTTTGGGAATCACGCTCGACGTTGATGGTAGCAAGAATGCGGGTAATTGTCGGTTCCTCCTCAACCACATCAATCGTAACGGCCACCGAGTGGGGAACTTCCTCGCGAGTCAGTAGTAGAATTTGCTCTCGAATTAACTCCCCCATAATGAAACGTTCCGGTTGGTCAGTAACTAAATTGGGAGGATAGTAGTAAGGTCCAGGTTCTAGTTGATCGATTAATAGTTGCAGCAAAGCCTGCAATCCCTCACCCGTGAGGGCAGAGAACTTGGCAATTTGCCAGTCATGCAGTTGAGCGAGTTGAGCGTAACTTTTATCTAAGGGTTGGTAGTCGGTGGGCTGTTGGTCAGATTTATTGAGTCCCAAAATGATGGGTGTTTGTGTGCGTGTTAGAAGATCGACGATAAAGCGATCGCCTCCTCCTGCCTCCACCGAAGCATCCACCACAAATACCAGCAAATCCACCGACTCGATCGCAATCTGGGCATTTTGCACCAATACTTGACCCAACTGGTGATGTGGCTTGTGAATCCCTGGTGTATCGACAAAAATCAGTTGCGCTTCCGGCGTTGTTAGAATCCCTCGTAGTCGGTTGCGCGTTGTCTGCGCTACCGGTGAGGTGATAGCAATTTTTTGCCCCACCAATTGATTCATCAACGTGGACTTGCCTACATTGGGGCGTCCGATGATACCGATGAAGCCAGACTTGAATCCCTCTGGGGCTTGAGGGATTATTAATTCATCTGAGATGTCTCCCAGTTGGCTGTCTAAGGCTAGGTTTATTTTATCGCCGTCTTCCATGCTGTGAGCTGGGATGCAAAATGTCTGCTTCCTTCACTCTACTGCCTTAGCGTTTGTGCAGCCTAATGCAATAGGTATAAAGTGTTGAACCGTAGTAGAAAGCAGGTATATTTCCTACTTTACTCGTGCATCAGGGCGGAAATAGTCTTACCATCTAAAACAAGCTCACAAGCTTAGAATAAAGCTTTTTGACTTTTGAGTGCGTCGGGTTTGGGACGCAGGTTCCCAAACATGGAGACGCGCCCGGAGGGTTCTAAATGCGTGGCTTCCAAAGCAGCGGCACTAGTCCCTAGTCCTTGAAGTTCAATCGCTTGGATATCTGGTTAATCAACCCACTCAAGATTGCGCCAGCCATCAAAATACCAATGGCTGGAGTAAACACAGGTTCCCACAGGCGATGCCAAAGGTCAAATCCCAAGGGAACGCCCAACGAGCGACCGATAAGCGCGATCGCAAACCAAAAAAAGCTCAACAACACCAGAAACACATCTACGACTAACACCTGGTTGAGCCAACGGATTAATCGATCTTTCATCGCGTCATTATAATCAGCAACTTTATCCTACCGGAGAAGAGGGGCTACCGTGTCAAATCTCTAACCTGAAGATACACGGCTTCCTTAAAAGCTCAACCACAAGGTAGATTGCTGGTTGTTGAAAACTTTGACATCCTGAATTTGAAAGGCAAACGGAAACCACAGACTCCGGTATTCAAAACTATTTGGAGAATTAGTCACGATGCCAACCAGTCACGGGGTGGCGTATGGGGTGAGCCAAAGTTCATTGGATTGCTCCCAGGAAGCTGAAGTTACCCAGTTGAATGAAAATAATCAACCCGTACACCCTCAGGTCGAGGTAACCTACTATACCGATCCGCTTTGCTCTTGGAGCTGGGCGCTTGAACCGCAATGGCGGCGTCTGCGCTACGAATTTGCCGAGCAACTGGCTTGGCGCTACTCGATGGGTGGTTTGATTTCCGACTGGCAACAGTTCAGTGACCCACTCAACGATATCAGCCGCCCTGTGCAAATGGGACCTCAGTGGATTCAGATCCGGCATCTCATTGGTATGCCGATTGACGAGCGGATCTGGGTAGAAGACCCGCCAGCATCATCCTACCCCGCTTGCATCGCTTTCAAAGCCGCTGAACGGCAGGGAGCAAGCGTTGGAGAGGCATACTTGCGTCGGTTGCGGGAGGCAGTCATGCTGGAACGGCGCAACATTGCCCAGTGGGAGGTGCTGCTTGCGCTGGCAGAGGAAGTGGCTGCGTCCAGTGGTTTTGACCTCGAACAGTTTCGGTATGACCTTGACGGCAAAGAGGTGTTGGAAGCCTTCCGTACAGATATTAAGGATGGGCGCTACCGAGGCATCGGTCGCTTCCCTTCCCTAATCCTGCGCCCTACTACTGGACAATCCATCCTGCTTATAGGCTATCGACCTTACCAGGTACTGCGCGAGGCGATCGCACACATTGCTCCAGAAATGCATCCTGTTCGTTCAGTCACTGATGTCGTTGCCTATGCCTCCTACTGGCAGCGAATTACTGCCAAAGAAGTGGCAGAAGCGCTCGACTTGGAACTCGAAGCTGCGAGAAAGGCGCTAGACGAAGCGGTGGCAAACGGTCACCTGATCGAGGCGGGTCAGATTTACCTCACTCCGGCAAATCTGCACTCGTTGTAGAAACCGTCTTTCCTGGAGACATTAGACCTCCTGCGCGAATCAAAATATGCTCCCCTCTATCCCTCCTTGACAAGGGGGGAAGTTAAGAAAAATCTTGCTCCCTCCCCTTACCGAGGGGGATTGCGCGAGGGGGAAGCAATATAGGGGAAGTGTGTGGGGAAGAATTAGCCAATGAGAAGAGGTGGACGACTAATTTTTTGATTTAGCGATACAAGGATATACCCAAAGCTAAGAGAGTCATAACAATTAACGATAATAAGAGCAAGATAGCTACCAGAATGAAAAATCCTGCGATCGCCCATAGCCGTTGATGGCGTTTAAAATCTTTTACACTTTTCCAACGGCGGCTTTTCCACGCCCACTCATTGCCTTTAACGCCTAAAATTACTGCCATAATCGGCCACATTGTACCGAAGGTGAAGGGGATGGTAATCAAGCTAAGGTCAGCCCAGGCAGCTAGTCCAATCCAAACCCGATTGGGGATACACCAAATTCCTGGCAGGAAGAAAGCCCCCCAGTTCCAATTCTGAATCTCTTCTGGCACTGTAATGGCATTGTCAAATAAATGCCCTTGCCCGGAATTGTTGGCGGCTAGGACAGAAGGACGTACTTGGGTATTCCTCTGAGCCGAACGACTGTGTACTTGCGTTGGGGCATTTTCACCGTGAGTTTCCAGATAGTCTAAGACTTCATCAGCCGATTGAAACCGCTCTATGGGTTGGCTGGCAAGCATCCGGTTGAGGATATCAGCAAGGGAAGGGCTTAACCTCAGGTGTCGTTGCCAGTTCCACTCCATCGTCTCCAAGTCGATGAGTTCCTGAGGCTGTTTGCCCGTCATTAACACCAATGCTGTAACGCTCAAAGCATACAAATCGCTATGAGGCGCACAGATTCCCAGCCGCAATTGTTCATCGGGAGCGTAACCAATTTTTCCTAGGCGGGTTGTACTGCTGGAAAAAGCAGAATTGCGCGAACTAGCGACAGATGTGGCAACTTCAAGGGACGCTTTCGTGACACCACCCCAGTCAATTAGAACGGGCAGTCCGTCTGAGGCACGGCAGATAATGTTGTCTGGAGCAATATCTCGGTGAATGATGCTACGAGAGTGGAGATAGCTCAAGACTGGGAGCAGTTGCTGGAATAGGTAGATAATTTCAGCTTCGCTAAAGGTTTCTCCGGAAGTCAGTCT
>JAIUYC010000668.1 GCA_020216575.1 Coleofasciculus sp. S288
AGTAATCCTAGGGATAGAGAATAAGGTTTCCAAAGGAGAGAGCTAACTTGCCTTGGCTTGAAAATCTAACTCATAGCTGATTTGAAGTTAGGAACAAAGTCGATAAGCTCACAGGAAACTGCTATCAACTCACGTAATTAGCCTTGCAGCGTGCTGACGTTCATAACGTTGCTCAGGTAAAGGTGCGACGGGAGCAGAGATTCGCTAACGTACTTCGTGAATACATACATTTTTTCCCTGCTTGTTATCGGCTTACTCCTACTGGGAATCACCCTAGGTTCTGGTTGGATTTCCCGCTTACCTCTTTCTTACGCGCTCATTTACTTGGTCGTTGGTATCTTCCTTGGACCCCACGGCGTTCGGCTCATTCAATTACGACCCGACGCTGAGTTCTTAGAACGGCTGACAGAATTTGTTGTCATTGTCTCAGTATTTGGCTGTGGTCTGAAGATGAATCGCCCCCTCAAACTGTGGGCTTGGAAAACTACGGCGCGGCTGATTGGGTTTTTGATGCCGATTTCAATTTTCGCCATTGCTGCTATCAGTCATTGGCTTCTCGGTTTCGACTGGGGGTATGCCATTTTACTGGGAGCAATTTTGGCACCCACTGACCCAGTTTTAGCGTCAGAAGTACAGCTTGCCAATGTAGAAGATAAGGATGAGTTGCGGTTTGGTCTGACGTCTGAAGGGGGCTTGAATGATGCTTTGGCTTTTCCGTTTGTCTATTTCGGGATTTATTGGATTAAGGATGGTCAGTGGGAAAACTGGTTTAAACAATGGGTTGCAGTTGACTTGATTTGGGCGATCGCAACAGGCATTATCATGGGTGTTGTCGTAGCCAAGAGCATCGTCTGGATAGATAGGCAACTGCAACGCTTCCGACCCGCTAGTGAGGAGTTGGTTGAAGATTTTATTGCTCTGAGTACGATTCTGCTGACCTATTCCCTAACGGAGGTGGTTAACGGCTACGGATTTCTTGCCGTTTTTGTTGCTGGCTATGTCATCCAGGGAAGTTATTACAACGACCAAGGAAAGCGCCTTGCTCAGCTAGAATTTACCGAGCAAATTGAAAAGCTGCTAGAGGTGGGAACAATTTTGATACTGGGTTCGCTGCTGTTAATTGCTCCAATGCTCAAGTATGTTGGTGAAGCTCTATTAATAGCAAGCTTACTGCTCTTTGCAATCCGACCCGCAGGAGTTTGGTTGAGTACCCTCGGCAGTCGCTTACCACCGCCAACTCGTTGGCTGTTTGGTTGGTTTGGGATTCGTGGCGTTGGCTCCCTCTATTATCTGAGTTATGCCTTCGGAAAGGGTATAGAAGGAGAACCCGCAGAGCAACTCGCCTGGATTACATACATCACAGTCTGCATTTCTGTGATTTTGCACGGAATTAGTGCTACACCATTAATGAATTGGTACGAACGCAATATCAAGCACACGAGTCTTGACGTTAGTCCAACCACAAATCTTGATGAATCTTGATGTTGTGCATCTGAGTTTCCCGACAAAGCACTACCAAGTAGAATGCTCATCTTTCAGAAAACCTACAGGAACATTGGGATAGGTAAGGCTGGTTCTCTAGAGTAGCTGTCTCACACCAAGTTTGTATATCTTGACGAGAGAATTTCGCTTTGCCCTGTCGAGCAGCAGCGTTGGAGAGAAACACCATCTGGTTCATCTCCGTTACCGCTCGCAACAAGGCAATTTTTGGGTCAAAATGGGCACCACAACCGAAGAGGATATCTTCTGGCTGTTTGTTGCTACGCCTGGAAATCGCCGCAAACGTTGGAATACTCAGATCGCTCGTGATGTCCAACACCCAGAAATCGCGGTGTAGAGTTTTGTAGTAGCCTTTCAAGTTTTGCAAATACGGCTCATCAAAACTTTCTAGCTGTATGGCGGGTCGTTGCACGCGACTATACCACCACAAGGCCACAGCGTCACGCTCTACCAATTCCATGAATCCCTGGAGAATGGCTTCTTCTATCGTGTTGCCAGCCGCGTTCCCGTTGGTGTCGGGCCAGCAAAAAGAATGGTCTTCAGGAAGGGGATAACCGAAGTAACAGTAAGCGGTGGGTAGATACTTGAATACCTGATGAGTAAGCGACCAAACAGGCGTCCAGTCAACTTCGCGCTCGTCGTCAAATGGCTCGGGAACCCACTGAATTAGATGATGATGATTTGAATTTTAGAGCGTGGTTGAAACGTTGACAGGTAGTGATGGAAATATTATGGTGCGCCCCCTTTGATTACTCTCCTGTTGAATTGGACACCGAGCGTAAAATCCTCCCCAGATGACCTGATTAATGCCCAAGCGGAAAAAATTTTTCCCATGATTCCACGAGACAACCTGGAGGGCAGGCTAAGTATCCCAACAATACTTTGGTTCCACTTAGATTTACTCCTCTCATGGTGACCCAATTTAGATTAGCATTGCTTAGATCTGAGCCGCTCAAGTCTGAGTTGCTCAAATTTGCCTCAGTTAGATCAACCCCCGTCAAATTGGCTTTAATTATAGGAGTTCATTAAGCATAAGACCAGGGGATCCAAGCGATTAGCTGCCAGTGTTATCGGCTTGTTAATCAGGAAGATAACCACCTACAGACATGACCATTGAAGGTTAATTTCCGTTCCTTAATGAAGGCGGAATTGACCTAGTTAGAGGCTGAAATAAAAACTTATTTTTAATTATAAAAAAGCTAACTTAAGAAAAGTTAGCTAAGAGGTTAATGTTAAGTTGAATTGCAACTGCAACACAAAATCTTGCTCGTGTGATAAGGTAGATATGATTTCGATAGTGTAGCTCAATGTTCGACTCGTATAACACTAGAAGAACTCGGACTTAACAAAGTCTGTATCAGCATCAGCTAATATTTTTTTTCAAAATACGGATATAGTGCCATTCTCCACTTCCCACAATTTCCTCACGCTGTAAAATACATGAAAGATAAAGTCAAGAAAATACTTAACTAAAGTAGAGACGCGACTTCTTTGAAGCGTTACGAAATGCCATTTTTTTATCTTTACAGCAAAAGATTTAGGCAGCAAGTGCGGTTGTCTAGACCTTTTTAGTAAAATATACTTTACATGGGAAAAACAAAACAGATGTCTGAGACTCCCAATTTCGAGAATATTTTGGAAACAATCATACGAGAATCTGAAGAATCTTTGGAAAAAGCCTATCAAGCTGCCTTTTTGGGATTCAATCAAACTATAAAGATATTAAAAGAATCACCAGATACCAACATCACAAAAATCGAAGAAGTTACGAAACAAAACCAGATACAAACCATAGAAGTTCTCAAAGAAGCTGAACTAAAAAACCTTCAAAAATGGAAATCAATCATACAAGAAATCGAGCAACGGAGAGAAGATATAATAAACGCAGACTCTAAAAGGCTTGAGGAATTAATAGAGTATATAGATAAGAAAGAGCGTAAGAAACAAGAAGAATTGTTGGAAGTCATTAGCCAATCAAACATTATAAATCTGACCGAGCATAAAGAGAAACAACCCTAGTGCAGCGTGGCGGAAATAAGTATCCAGTTGAAAAAGGTTAAAAAGCTTACTGTACAAGCTTTCTTCCCTTCTGCTTTTGCCTTGGAGCCTTCTTGTACTAGTGTATCTTTCCTCAGTTCGGCAAATTGCAATATCCCTCCGAGGCTCGTGTTTCACAAGTCCTTGACCAGCCGAGAGATTTCAGATACAAGCGGGATCGAGCCTCCTTGCACAAAGTGCAGCAGGAATTGGTATGAGTAGCTAAAGAGTAGAGATTAAGTCAGCTCTGCTTCATCTAATTAGAAAAAATTGGCAGGAGAAGTTGGAGTCCAACTTTTGGAAGGAGAAAGTGGGCAGGTTGTCCACTTTTAAGGTCACGTCATACGATCGGACAGTG
>JAIUYC010000669.1 GCA_020216575.1 Coleofasciculus sp. S288
GATGATTTTACAAAACTTTACAGTACAGGCTGAAGTACGGGGGATTGCACTTCGTGCCTTCGTGCCGCTCCGCTAACACGTCAGTTGTATTCTGCGCAAAAGTTATCGGTTCGCTTAAAGATAGTGTTCGACTGACAACTTACGGTGGCGTGGCGTTTCCTCTCATTCTTGAAAGAAATGGGCTTCCACGCCACCTCTCCTGTGAAGCGATCAGGTAAAATGTCTCAAGTCTATTACGATGATAGCCGAGGCAAGTTTGGTAGCAGTTGACCCTTTTTCGACAAAATTGGCGGTAGATAGACCGAAGGAGCGATCGCTCAATGAATGATTGGGACAAACAGCTGCGCCAAATGGTGGAAGACGCCTGTAGGCATAGGCCTGGCAGTGTACAGCGTCAGAAAAACCTAACACGGATTATTCGGATAGTTAGCAACAAACTTTGGAAAGACTACAATCCGTATTATCAAGACGCCTTGCAACAGACATGGATATACTTCTGCCAGAATATCTGCGAAGGAAACACGGCCGATCCCTACAACCCTGATCGCGGTACAGTAGTCACCTGGCTCAATTCCTACTTAAAACGACGGCTGCAAGATTTCTACATCGAGGACCAAAAGCAAAAAGCCAAAACGGTTTCTCCTCACCCCAGTAAGTTGGGTGATAGCGATGAAGTCATCAACCCCATCGAGAACGTTGCAGCTGAACCTGAAGTTCCTGACTTGCTCGAAGAAGTCCGGCGATGGGTGGAAGACGATCCGACGGGTGAACTGAGCAGCGTTCACATCTCCAATTGTCCACAAGTCACTTGTCAAGTTCTCATCCTGCGGCGCTTGCCTCCAGAACAAAGCTGGAAAGAGCTAGCCAAAGAATTTAAGGTCTCTATTTCAACATTGAGCAGTTTTTATCAGCGTCAATGTCTGCCCCGGTTGCGTAAATTTGGAGAATTGGAGGGATATCTATAGTAGAGGCTCCCCAGTAAGGACATCCACTGCGATCGCCTCTAGCAGGGAAACGAACAGAAGAAGGAACCATGCCATGACTTACAGCACTAATGAAATCGAAGATTTTGCCCTATCGCTGCCGATTACCCAAACAGCCCGTCGCACCGCACAGCAGTTTGCCAACCAGCAGCCTACATCCGAAAAAGCCGAGCAAGTCCGGTTAAATACCCTCGCTGTTTTTGCTGTGAATGACTACTTACAGATGATAGGCGTTCCCACAGACTTAGCTGTAAGTGATAGCTGGAACCCGATTGTGCGTCTATGTGCTAATGTAGCTGACCTGGAAATCACTGGAGTAGGTCGTTTAGAATGTCGTCCGATGGGAGATACGCAACCAACCTGCCATATTCCTCCAGAAGTTTGGTCAGATCGGATTGGATATGTCGTTGTTCGGATTGATGAATCCTCTCATGAAGCGACAGTGCTAGGCTTTACCCCAACGGCTTCTAGAGAGGAGTTACCGATTAGCCAACTCGAACCGGTTGAAGAGTTAATCGATCGGTTGGATCGACTGAGTAACCCTGCTGTAACTCCAAAAACGAGAGTCAACTTGGGCCAATGGCTTACCGACATATTTGAGACAGGTTGGCAAACCGTTGAATCGCTATTAACCCCAACCGAACCTGATTTAGCATTTAGTTTTAGAAGCACTGAGAGTTCAGTCTTAACCGAAGAGGATGCGATCAGCCAAGTTGGCGTGGGGCGTGCGAAATTAATTCGCTTGGGGACAGAATCGACGGGTTGCGTAGTTGCTTTAGTAGTTGAAGTCAGACCCCAATCCGGACAAGGAAGTAGTATTCTTGTACAGGTTCACCCCACGGGAAATCAAATCTACCTGCCTTCAGGCTTGCAACTAATCGTGCTGGATGAAACAGGAGCAACCTTCTTAGAAGCTCAAGCCAGAAGGATGGATAACTACATTCAGTTGCAGTTTAGCGGTCAACCGGGAGAACAATTTAGCATCAAAGTGGTGCTGGAGGATAGCAGCGTCACTGAAGATTTTGTAATTTGACCGAAAACCATTCCGGCATAAGCCTTGGCTTGCTGATACAAAGGATGAGATCACATCGGCGCTTTAAAAACCTGATCAACGATGTGTCTAGACTTCACATCCAACACGAAGCACATTGGCTTTCAACCCAAGCTCTATACGGGATTCACTGACGCCATAGCTTTGCTTCAAATGAAGCCTAAGGGGATGAAAAGCTTCCACTTCCTCTCGTCTACATTCTTTCAATTTCTCAATGAAGGCAGAAATGCACAATTAGAGGTAAGCGTAAGTCCTTACATTAACAGACGGACAAAAAAATCGCTAGTATCTTAGAGTTCATCCTCCAACATGATTGGAGCCAGAACTTCGATCAGCGATCTATAGAGTCATCTCTATGCAGTGCAAAGTGATGAACTTCATCTGGAGAGGCTGTCGTGGGTAAATTAGTTGTCCTAAAACTGGGAGAGGGTAGCTTTGAAGAAGGCTTCCCCGTCACGCTGCAAATCGGAGAAGATGGGTACAGACCCTCTGTAGAAATTATCGGTCGGCTTCCCCCGGTTCCCGAAATTCCTGACTACTACAGCGGTTGGGCTACGGCTTTTCGGCGTTTGGGATTGCGTTCGCGACTAGAAGCCTCTGCTAAATCAGTGATACATGTTTCTAAAATTGAAAGCTGCTTCAACGCGGCTCATGTTCTGCGCGGTTACTTGAATACCTGGCTGCACTCAGAAGCGTTCCGCCCAATTCGAGAAAAATTATTAGAACAATTAGTACCCTCTGACGAAATTCGTCTCATTATTCAAACTGAAAATAATTTATTGCGACGGCTGCCCTGGCATCAGTGGGATTTGTGCGATCGCTATCCCAAACTGGAAATTGCCTTAAGTGCACCCGTATATGAAAGTCCTACACAACCTTCACTCCCACATCCTAAAGTCAGAATTTTAGCCATCCTAGGTAATAGTACTGAAATTAATACTCAAGCCGACCGCCTCTTGTTAGAGCAGTTGCCCGACGCAGAGGTGAATTTTTTGGTAGAGCCGCAATGTAAAGAGCTAACGGAGGAGCTTTGGAAGCAAGGCTGGGATATTCTCTTTTTTGCCGGACATAGTTCCAGTCAAGGAAACGGTGAAACGGGTCGAATTTATATTAATCAAACCGATAGCTTAACGATTGACCAGTTAAAGTATGCGTTGAAAAAAGCCATCGAACGCGGTTTAAAAATCGCTATTTTTAACTCATGTGATGGACTGGGCTTGGCACGAAAATTAGCGGATTTAAGAATCCCGCAAATTGTGATCATGCGGGAGCCTGTACCCGACCAAGTCGCACAAACATTTTTGAAGTACTTTTTAGAAGGTTTTGCTGCTGGTGAATCCTTCTATCTATCCGTGCGGGAAGCCAGAGAACGATTGCAAGGTTTAGAGGATCGATTTCCTTGTGCGACCTGGCTACCCATGATCTGTCAAAATCCGGCGGTTGTGCCACCCACTTGGCAAGAGTTGCACGCAGGACTGACGAGTCCTCCCTACCCAGACCATCTACCAACTCCACCACCCCCCTCTCCAAAACCTAGAGCCTTAAGCGGTAAGCGCGGACTGGCGACGGTATTTGCCCTTAGTTTGGTCGTAACAGGCTTGCTCATGGGAATCCGACAACTAGGCATCCTCCAACCTATGGAATTACAGGCATTCGACCACCTGATGCAACGAAGACCAGCAGAACCGCCGGACAATCGTCTTTTAATCGTTGAGATTACTCAAGAGGATATTGAAGCCCAAAAGCAGGAGTTAAGACCTGGAACATCGCTATCAGACCGCTCGCTGGCACGACTGTTGGCGATATTGGAATCCTATCAACCCCGGGCAATTGGTTTAGATATTTATCGGGATTTCTCC
>JAIUYC010000670.1 GCA_020216575.1 Coleofasciculus sp. S288
ACTACTTAGTCAGGTGCTCTGTTGGAATTTATGAAAAAGTCCTGGTTTGGTTCAAGAAAAAGTTTTGACTGCTTCCAGCTTTTTGAAGCTTGACCGACGACGCTCTAAGAACGCAATAGCTTCTGAGGAGTACAGATTAACCTGAGGCACGTCACCAATTAACAGTAACCATCTGTTCCCAGCAAGCTGCAATTCCCATCGTTGAGTTTTCTGCTGGGGGAGAATCCGCCAGTTGCCTTTCTGGTCGCGATCGCAAATGAACCCCCAGACTCTGGCTTGGTTGAATACGCTTTTGGTCATGGTTGTAAGTGAATAGCGTTACTACTGAGTCACTTGCTCTGTTGGAAATTATGAAAAATTCAAAAGGGAACGTGATCGCTTCCCGGAAAGCGGCTGACTTACTCCTAAGACGGAAATATGTTCCCTCAGTCTTTGCTTAAGATAGTTACGAGCATTATCCCAGACCCTCTGGCACTCCTCCTCCAGAGTAAGAGCTTTCCGTAAGCTCACCCCCGACTCTCATTGCGGGGGCTTTAGCCCGGATCAAACGAATCTAAACAAAGGTAGCTGACCTTCTAGTAGACACGCTATCCCTGGACTTTCGGGAAGGCTTACAGACTTCCCCAAATCAGCAATATTACAGGCCGCATTAATATCTGCATCATGCTCAAAACCACAATGCCCACACTTAAACTTTTTCCCGTTGCGATACGACTTCCCTTTTTCCGGGTGGACGTGATGGCAGCGAGAACAGATCTGACTTGTGTAGGCAGGTGGCACAAACACAACCAGAACTCCTGCAATAGCAGCTTTGTAACCAACGAACATTCTGAGTTGATAAAACGCCCAGTTGTTGGTTTTGCGGCGCTCAGTCTTGCTACGTGGCTTTTGGTTAAGGCTTTCCCGAATCCCGGTCAAGTCCTCAAATGCCAAGGCAGAACCCGAAAGCTTTGCCTCACTTACCAGTTGTTTACTGATGTTATGGTTCAACCATTCTTGAAACCGACGTTCTCTGCCGGAGAGCCTGCGGAGCAATCTGCGACTGTTCCTGCTGCGTTTGCGTTGAACGTTAGCCCTGACTTTGCTAAATCTGTCTCTCACCGATTGGATTTGCTCGCCACTCCAAGACTTACCTGTGGACGTGGTGGCGATATCCCTTCTTCCGAGATCGACTCCAATCACCCTAGGTGTTTTACCCGTTGGTGGGGTATCTATCTCAACCACAAAGTTGATGTAGTAGTCCCCCTTCTTGGACTTATTCAGCGTTGCACTGGTAAGAGTTTGCCCCCTGAGCAGCGCAATCTGATATCCCCCAATAGCCAACTTGAAATCAACTCGTCCACACTTGAGGGTTACTCCAACGGTTTGGGTTTCCTCTACATATCGAAACGTGCGGATATCCAAGCTAATCGAAGTAGGTCTGAACTTGTGGATTTGCTTGACAGCCTTGGCGTTTCCGATCACCCGTCGAATGGCTTGACAAACGTGGTTAGCTTTCAATCCAGTCGCTTTTCTAACAGGCTTATAAACCTTGTGGTGAAGCTTGGTTGTGTTCCAGCAATTATCACGTTTAGCCACTGCAAGTATCTGATTACAAGCATCAGCAAATCCCCGCAAAGTTTCATCGATCTTGGGGTGAAACTCTACAGGGACTATAAGCTTGCACTTAACAGACAGGGATTGAGCCATAAAGGTATTATAACTCATCCGTGCAAGAGGCGACTAAAGTCGCGACTTCCGTTTCCTCCGTGGGCTAAAGCCACACGGTTTCCACGTTCTAGGTACGCATAATGAAACCCGACTTGCCCCTAAAACTTACCAAAGAACGACGCACCTGGATTCCCTACTTTGTTCTGGGGGTTACACTGCTGCTGACTGCTCTGGCTACATCCTACGTCGCGAAGACTTCTGAGGATAAAGACCGATTGCGCTTCCAGAATGCAGTCCAACGCACGCAAGATGATATTCAAACTCGGTTAGAAACGTACATTGCCCTGTTGCGTGCAGGCAGTGGGTTATTTGCTGCCAGTGACCAAGTCAGTCGCGATCGCTTTCGTGCCTATGTTGACCGCCTCGAACTTCCACAACGTTATCCAGGCATACGAGGCATGGGTTTCTCGCAACGGGTGATGGCAGAAGAGAAAGATGCGCTTGTGGCTGAGTTACGCCGACAGGGTATGGAAAATTTTAGGTTGCAACCGGAATTTCCGCGTGCTGAATATCATGCGATCATTTACCTTGAACCGTTGGATCGGCGTAATGAAGTTGCGATCGGGTATGACATGTTCACTGAACCCGTGCGCCGTGCAGCCATGGAACGCGCTCGTGACACTGGCGCACCGGCTGCCTCTGGTTCCGTCACGCTGATTCAGGAAATCGACAAACATAAGCAGGCTGGTTTCCTGATCTACGTTCCCGTTTACCGCGACGGCTTAATACCTGACACGATACCCGAACGTCGAGCCGCGTTGAAGGGGTTTGTTTACAGTCCCTTCCGTGCCGATGACCTAATGAAAGGCATCTTTGGCACTGAGAAATATCCTTTCGTTAATTTTGAGATTTATGATGGAACGACTCTCACCCCAGAGCATTTGCTGCATCGTTCCAACCGTGACACCCCTGTAGACAGTTACAAGCCTCGCTTTAGAACTACTACAACAATTAACGTTGCGGGACGCCCTTGGAGCGTCGTTTTCATTTCACGACCAACAATTGAGTTGACATCGGGACGAAGTCTAGTCCCCTACATTGCTTCCGGTGGATTGTTGATTAGTTTTGTACTCTTTGGAGTGACGCGATCGCAAGCTGATGCTCGTAAGGCAGCAGAGCGCACAGCAGCAGATTTACTTTCCTCTCAAAAGGCACTGCGGGAGAGTGAAGAGCGCTTCCAGGCTTTTATGAACCACAGCCCAACTGCTGCTTGGATGACAGATGAAGATGGACGTATCCTCTATCTGAGTAAAACCTATTTTCGCCTCTTCAAACTGACAACTAATGATGCCATTGGGAAAACTATATTCGACATTTATCCTGCCGAGTTTGCCAGCCCTTTCCTTGAGAATATCAGGAAGGTTGCTCATACCAATCAGGTCGTTGAGGCAATCGAGTCAGCTCCTCGTCCAGACGGCACGATAGGCGAATTTTTAGTGTACAAGTTCCCGATTTCCGATGCGCCTGGACAAGGCTTAGTCGGAGGAGTCGCCGTTGACATTACTGAGCGCAAACGGGCAGAAGAAGAGCGCGAACAACTCCTTGCCCGCGAACAGGCAGCACGCGCCCAAGCGGAAGCGGCGAACCGGATTAAGGATGAATTTCTCGCCGTGCTCTCTCATGAATTGAGGACTCCCCTCAATCCAATTCTGGGCTGGGTTAAACTTCTGCGGACGCGAAAGTTTGATCAAGCGAAGACGGAAAAAGCCTTAGAAACTATCGAACGCAATGCGAAATTACAGACGCAACTCATTGAAGATTTACTCGATGTTTCACGCATTCTTCGAGGTAAATTGAGCCTGAATGTCTCCCCAGTTGATCTCGTTTTGGTGATTGAAGCCGCCATTGAAATGGTACGTTTAGCGGCTCAGGCTAAGTCAATTGAGATTCAAACCGTATTTGACTCGAACATAGGACAAGTTTTGGGAGATTTCAATCGCCTACAGCAAGTCATCTGGAATCTACTCACAAACGCCGTTAAGTTTACTCCTGCTGGGGGTCGAGTGATAGTCCAACTAATGGGACTTAAACGAAAATAAAGAATAAAAACGATATCATTCATGCATGGCAAGCATTTTACAGTAATGCTTTCCTCATGAAAGAGACAACTCCTGCCGCCATGCCTCCTTGCTTCGATAGATGGTGTAAACGCTTTGATGATATTTGGACACATCAAGCGCAA
>JAIUYC010000671.1 GCA_020216575.1 Coleofasciculus sp. S288
GGGGTTAAATGGCACTCTTAGAGCTTCGTTATCGGGCGGAATTAGTGTCTTTGTATACTCGTCACAGGTTGTCATATCAGGAAGTGGGGTATCCTCGCAGGACGTTGGTGTTGAGTCATCTGTCCAATCCTCATGGATTGCCTGCTCATCAGCCGTGTCTTCGGAACTGGGAGATAGTAGTGGTAAGTTGTACTCTTGGAGCAGGTCAGTCGATGCCGCGCCGAGGGGAGCGGTCAGATTTTGGGGCAGTTTGCGAGAAATCAGCCGCTCGAACTCACCGTTAAAGCGATAAACTGGCTGTCCACGTCGAAACCAGACGGCTAGGAGTTGTTCGACCGAAACGGCTTTGTACCGTCCCTGATACAGTGCTTCAATTACTGCCAGGCGTATCCAATGTGCTGGATAGTTATTCAGCCAAAGATTAACTAATTCTTCGGCAGTATACCCTCTCAGTTCAAACCCATAGTGACCGAGTAAGGCGATCGCATAGCTAACTACGATTGAGTCTGTGGTTGGCTCCCTCATCTCCATATTGGATTGTAGCGCCTCCCCTGTTTCCCCAAAAACCACTGCACCTCCTTTCACATCCCCCTGACTCAGGGACGTTGGAGGGGACGATGCTGTAGGCGGGAGAGTCGGTTGGATTTTAAGTTGGGGGCTGGGGACGACATTCTCCCGTACTGTTGTACTCCCTGGCTCCTGGAGTTTTCTCATCAGAACTTCAAGTCGGTAGTGTTGAAACAATATACGGTGAGTTAATTGCACTGACGCGCCCGGTTCTAGTCAAGGCTTGATAGATAAACGCGATCGCATCAGCGCGTCGGGCTTCCTCAGTCGGTTCCAATCGGGATACGTTGGGGTAGTTAACGACAAGTCCTGCCTGTGTAGCAGCAGCAACGGCAGCTTTTGCATATGCAGGAATCCTATCGCGATCTTCGTATTTTTCTAAAAATTTTGCGTCCGCATCGGGTATAGAAAGCCCATTGACTAAGGAGACAATTAGATCAATGCGTCGCAAATTCTCTTCAGGGCGGAACGTTTGGTCAGGGAACCCAGAGAGAAAGCCGCCGCGATACGCTTGGCTAATGACAGTCGATGCCCAGAAATCAGCGGAAACGTCAGTGAATTGCGTTGCTGGACGGATAGGCGTTGGGTTAAACACTTTCACCACTAGGGCAGCATACTGCGATCGCGTCAGGAGTTGATCCGGCTTAAAGCTACCGTCGGCAAAGCCACTCACCAGATTCAGATTGCTCAGGCGGCGAATAAACTCAGCCGCCCAATGGTTTTGAATATCGGTAAACGAGGGAAGGGACAGATTCGGGCTAACAATGTAGGGAGAGGCGATAACCTCCGCTCGTCCGGTTGCAACTAATGCTTGGTAAATCAATGCGGCAACTTCAGCGCGGGTAATGTTACGCATTGGTTCCAACTGATTGGGTTTGGGATAATTCACAACCAAGCGTCTTTGAGTTGCTATTTCTAGCGCCTCTGTAGCGTAACTGGGAATCTGGACGCGATCGCTATAATACTGGAGGAGGTTAGGATTGCCCCCCGTTAGCCCTAAACCACTCACCAGCGAGACTAGCGCCTGCACCCGTGTCAGATTTTGCTGAGGACGAAAGGTTTTATCCGGAAATCCCGAAATAAAACCCATCTTCGCCGCTTCTTGAATTGCCGCTTTTGCCCAAAAATTAGCCGGAACATCGACAAACTCACCCGTCCCCGCTCCGGGCTTCTGGGGCAAGTCAAATGTCTTGGCAATAATCGCTGCATACTCTGCTCTAGTCATGCTAGCTTCTGGCTTAAACGTGCCATCGGGAAAGCCACTAATTAAATTTTTTGCCACCAATCCCCGCACAAACGCTGCCCCCCAATGACCGTTGAGGTCACTGAATTGCACTGGACCCGCCGCAGGTGCTGGAACGATGCTTGATTGAAACTCGACCTGACCCGCTATTCGTGACGGATTGAGCTGATTTCCCACCGAAACTAACATTAAAGACGTGCCATTTTGCAAGTCTGCCTTACCGTTATCTCGGAGGATATTGCCTGCTGGGTCTTGAGGGCTGCCGATATCCGGTCGAGCACTGCCTGTAATCACTAGGCCGCCATTCGTATTTTTCTCAATTAGATTGCGCCGCAGCACGGGTCGCGCTTCACGAGACAGGAAAACTCCAGCATGATTGCTTACCAGTTTATTATCGGTGATCAGCGGAGCTGCCGAATCACTAATCGCAATCCCATAGCCTGTTTTTTGACAAACATTGCGTCGCACTTCCCCTTTAGCATTGCGGACTAGGAAAATACCACTGGCGGCATTTTGCAGGAATACATTATCGACAATCAGAGGTTTGCCAGAGCCGGTCACAAAGACTCCCTCTCGACGGCAACCCGTGAAGGTATTATTAGCAACCATGGGTGACGTGGATTCAATCCAAGCCCCTGTACCCCGTTCGACTGGATTGGTGACTGTCACGCCTCGCAGTTGAGCATTGGACTCCAGCCGCACGGTGATATTTTGATTGCCAAACGTCGGACTAGCATAGGTTCCACTGCCAGCGATCGCAATTCCCTGTCCCTTGTTGGGTTCATTTCCCAGCACCATGACTCCAGCAGGGATCACTAAGGGAAAGACTTCGCCGCCAGTGGTGTTGTAGGTTCCAGGAGCCAAGAGAATCGTGGTTCCTGTCTTCGCTTGCTGGAGTGCCTTTGTCAAGGTTTTAAAGGGGGCAGCAGCAGAGCCAGTTGCGGTATCCTTGCCAGTCGCTGGGTTGACGTAAAGAGTAGGTTGAACCATGATTTGCTTTTACCAGAACGATAACTAACGAGGCATCGCCACTAGGAAGGATTATTCTCTCATGTCGTCAGGGCTGCTACCTTTTATAGTCTCCCTTCTCAAGATGGTTTGGAAGATTGGTTCGTTCCGAGGGAAAAATGTTAATTATAAAGGCGATCGCTCCTTTTGAACATGGCAGCGTTGGCGTGATGCTTCCGACACCCTCAGAAATCAAGGGAGTCAGGATTCAAGGACGCGGGGACACGGGGACACGGGGACGCGGAGACAGAAATTGGACGGGGATTGTAACCTTGCCCAATTTCGGGCGTCTGAATCTTTTATTCAGACGGGGCTTGAAACCCTTGGATATTCACGCCGTTCGGCGTTTCATGTCCCGTGTTGCGTGTCGAAGGGAGACTCTCCGCGTCTCCCCATCTCCGCGTCTCCGCGTCTTCTTCGGTCAGATTTAAGCGATCGCCCTTTTTTCCGCCCGCCTTTGTAGAATGATTCACAGGCAAAATGCCTAGGCTACGGTGGTTTTGGAAAAGTCGCACATCGCGTAATTTAGTTACGCTGCTACTTCTGTAGATTGGGTAGTTTTGGGTGGGGGTGGAACGTCCTGTTCTAAATCCCATCGAGCGAGCCAGTCTTCATCGCGATCGGCTTCACAGCCTAGAACATACAACACTGTTTCATTACCAAATATGTTCCAGAGTTGCTTGTCTTGTTCGTCGGTAATGGACATCTCCTCAATCGGTTCTTCGCAAATCAACGCAAATACATCAATTTCCTGGCGCTTGGGATTCCACTGATACCGTAATTTGGGAGAGAATCCCAACTGTGCCAGTTTTTTCATGGCTTCATCAATGGTTAACCCTCTCAAATGCACTCGGTTGAGGCAGATAGATACCTGTCTGTAGCTATCTGGGGGAAGAGTAAGCTTACATGGAATCATTCTTTTTTCTCCTTTCTCTACAGAAATAGTAGTTATCCCCCGTTACATCCCGTCGCTTTTCTGCAACGCGATTACTTTGAGCGCATCGTTTTTGGGCATTAGAACCCAAAACTCAAAACTCAAAACTCATCACTCCTCTCTCCGCTTCAGTTGCTTC
>JAIUYC010000672.1 GCA_020216575.1 Coleofasciculus sp. S288
AAGCGCTGAAGCTCCGCATCTATAGCCCCTTTTATCTTTTAACCCAAAAAACTTTGTAGAGACGTTCCGGTGGAACGTCTCTACGAATAGGACATAAAAGGGGGCTATAGGAGTGAATTTGGAAGGGAGGATGTCACCGATGGAAAGCCCACCGTGAGGCAGTATTTCAATATAAAAAACCCCTACTAATAGGGGAATATAAGCTTATATTACTCTGTTGAAAGTTGGCGCTTCAACCAAGCTTTGCTTTTATTGTTACGGGTAATATTTTTTAAGGAATCTACCCTAAGAAGTAGGCAGAAGAAGATTTTGGGCAATTTAGGTTTTGGTGCTTCAACTTTCTCTTCTAAGCAACTTGGTCTTGAGGTTGAAGATGTAGAAGTTGTCCAGCTAACTCACTGATAACTGCCACTAAAACCATAGGTTCAACAGGCTTAGTAAGGTGCTTTTGGAATCCAGCTTCGAGGGCAAGGGTACGTTCCACCTCAGTCGCAAAAGCAGTCAGGGCAATAGCCGGTATCAGCCCTCCCTGTTCGGGCGGAAGGTTTCTTATCTGGCGAAGCAGCGAATAGCCGTCTACTTGAGGCATGGCGATATCGCAAATCAGGATATCGGGTGGGATGTTTGCGATCGCTCTCAGGGCTTCACTGGCTGATATCGCTGTTATTACCTGCACTGAGTACTCCTCGAGAATGATTCTAACCAATTCAAGGCTATCCATATTATCATCAACCACAAGTACCCGCAGACCTTTGAGGGCATAAAAATATCTATCTACTTCAGGATGCGAGTTATCACAAGCTTTTGAGAACATTAATCGTGTCTCCTTGGTTGGTTGTGCAATTAGGGAGGAAGTCCTGCTAGGCAGCTAGTTGCCGCCAGCTGCCTAGGGGGCAAGTTTATTGTTTTGTTGATTTCACACTAGGGTTTTATAGCAAAACGCAGAGGGCTCCAGGGCAGAAGGTTTCAGTATTTGGCGAGAGTCAAGAGTCACCTTGGCGACTGCTATATTTCCTGTGATACAGCACTCTGCGTTACTGGCTGAAAGTTGGTTTCCCGGAGAAATCAGCTTCGCAGGGCATTACAGATCTAAATCCTTTTCAAAGGTCTTTAATAAAAAATAAAACTCAATTAACACTAGGGGTATATGTCTAAGGGATGATTAGGCAGGAATTTTAGCAATTCTTAATAATTTATCGATGAGCATCCCTATGCCCTGGTTTCCTATCCCCAGTTCTTGGTGCAAGCTGGCAAAAATAACCCATCAGAAAAAATTCCCCCCCTGCTCCCCCTGCTCCCCCTTGTCGTCACTCCTCCAGGGTAATGTCGTAAGCCGACATGCCATGCTCACTGAGGTCGAGTCCTTCAAGCTCATCTTCCTCGGACGCTCTCAAGCCAATTGTGAGCTGAATAGCTGACCACGCCAAGAGACTAAATAAAGCTACGAACACGCCCACCGAGACGATCCCAATCAGTTGAGCAATGATTTGGTTTAAACCGCCTCCAAGCAACAATCCCTTTGCGGGTCCGAGTTTTGCCGCATACCAAGGATAAACATTCGGGCCGACACTAAACAGTCCTACCGCGAGCGTTCCCCAAATGCCACAGGCAAGGTGAACGGAGATAGCACCGACTGGATCGTCAACTTCTCTCTTCTCTAAGAAGGCGGACGAAAAAACTACAATTGTTCCAGCAATCGTGCCAATAATAGCAGCATGACCCACGCTGACGAACGCACAGGAGGCTGTAATCCCGACCAAACCTGCTAAGATTCCATTGATGGTGAAGGTGAGGTCGGGGTTGCCGAAGTACAGCCAAGAGACGAAAGTTCCTGCGATCGCACCCATGGCCGCGGCCATATTCGTGGTGAGAAGAATATGAGTGATGGCTAAAGGATTAGCAGCTAGTGTTGAACCTGGGTTAAAACCAAACCAACCCAGCCACAGAATAAAGCCACCTAAAGCCGCGAGGCTAAGGTTATGGGCTGGCATAGCCGTGATTTTTCTGCCAAAGTAACTGCGACCTTGAGAAGATGAATCAATGGGCTTCCCTGTGTGCAGGATGCGATCGCTTTCATACTTGCCCAAGCGCGGTCCTAGCAACAAAGCGCCCATTAAACCAGCCCAACCTCCAACCGAGTGAACCACAGTTGAACCCGCAAAATCCCAGAACTTCAGATCGGATAGCCAGCCCTTCCCCCAAACCCAGTGGCCTGCAACCGGATAACAAAGACTCACGAGTAAAAGGCTGAACAGGAGAAACGAACGAAACCGAATCCGTTCGGCAACAGCCCCAGAAACAATGGTTGCTGCGGTTCCGGCAAAAACTAACTGGAACAAAAACTTAGCATTTAGAGGAATGCCAGCCCCGTTAAGCGCCCTGAAAACACCTTGATAGGCATCACCCGTTAAAGGACTATTATCAGCTCCACTCAGGAAAAAACCACTAGTACCAAAGAAGGAATTTCCATTGCCGAACATGAGTCCAAAACCAATTGCCCAAAACGCCACGGTAGAAATGGCAAACACAATCATGTTTTTGGACAACATATTGACTGCATTTTTTTGGCGGCAAAACCCTGTTTCTAGCATGGCAAATCCAGCGTTCATAAAGAACACCAGAGTGCTAGCAAATATGACCCAAACCGTATCGATAACGACTTGAAGACTCTCCGAATATTGCTCCAATTGGTCGAGCCGCTGTTCTAGGCTGGGAAAATTTTGGGCAACTGTGGCATTACTCCATAGCAGTAGGATTGTAGTTAAGAATAAGCCTACATACCAATGATTTGAGAACCACTTTCTCTTTTTCTTAGATTTTTTGTACTTCTGCATAAACATAAAGAGTGGAGAGTTTTAGGTTACGGTTTGCCCAGCAAGTTTTAACAGTGTTCAGCGAGCAGTGACCTGTGATAACTGGTCGCTGTTTATATCCCCTTCTTTGGGTAGTAATTTGAATACTAATTTAGTAAGAGATTCCTCGATATTTCCTTGGAGGTCGTTTTTTAGATGATGATTTTTGATTTGAAGGTGGATCGGGAGGAGTTTCAACGTTGTCTATGTTTTGGCTCTGATTTGAATTTTCAAATGATGTTTCATGTTTAGGAGGTGGCTGAGATAACGCTTCCTTAGAGAAGGATTCAGAGGGGTTAGAGGCTGAGGAGTGAGGAGCAGGGTATTCTGGGGATAAATCCAAAGGATTGGAATGAGGGCTCCTTGGGTGTTCATCACGTTGCATTCTCTCCGCTAATTTTTCTGCCCTTTCTGTATCCAAAGCAAATAATTTGCGACTATCGAACGGTAATAGATCTAGTCTCTTTTCCTGATGGTTGAGCGCTCCATTCTTAGTCCCTTCCTGGTTAACCTTGGGTTTTGCTCCTTGAGATGAAGAACTATTAAGCTGGGGTTTGGCAAAATTCCTTATAGAGTGTCCATTTTCAGAGGTTAAATTGGCATTCTTTTCCTCAATCCAAACGGTCAAGTAGCTTTTACTCTCTACAATCAGACAGAGAAGATTAGAATTTGAATACTCCTGACAAAATTTAATCGCGGCTTTTCGAGATGTTTTTGGGAAAAAGGAAGCCCTAGTTAGGAGTTTATTATGAAAAATGATTTGAGAGGCATTTTTACAGGAAATACCTTGAAGTTCTAGTTCTTCTGTTGTTGCAAAAAGCATGGCAAACTTTTTAAGGGTGAGCTGAATAGCTCATAATTTAGTAACTTACAAGTTCCAGATGCTGAATGCTAAGTTGTTATATAATACCTTTCCTGGAGTGTTCTTTCCGGATAGTTTCAGCACGAATATTTATAAAATTATTAATATAGTTTTTGTTTTAAGTTACTTCTTTCTCGCTTGAAGAATACCTATTTTTTAGGTAGACGCTTAG
>JAIUYC010000001.1 GCA_020216575.1 Coleofasciculus sp. S288
GATCTGCGATCGTCTCCACTGTACTTGTCTGCCAAGGAGTAAGCTTGGAAGTGAATCGGTAAACCTAACTTGCCTCTGAGATATGCGCGATCGCGATCGGAAATAAAACACACCAACCCTCGACCCGATACCGCGTCACTAATCCGATTAATTCCACTGCCGTGGGGTTGCCGAATCTCTAAACCTTTAAGTACTTGCACCTTACCAGATTTAGCAATATCACTAAGATCGTCTGGAAAATAAAACCGCCAGTCTTCCCGTACTTCCCGGTAGCCAGTTAACTTCAAACAGCACAGAGTTTTTTCAAAACGAGTAGTTGTTACTCCAGATACCTCAGCTTGCCGATTAAATTCACTTCTCCCCATCCACTCAAATATAAAATTGCTGAGAATGCCAGGTAAGTGATAAATTTTGAAGCGTTCGTTCTCCGGCTCATTCTCGTTTGTAGTATCGTATATTGCACAATCTAGCTGGCTGCTTCCCCGAAAACTCCGAGCCTCATCAACAACTTTTCCCTTCCCTTCGCTCTGACAATGCTTAATCTGTCCAAACTTTTTTCTAACACTAGCTCCCAAAGCTCTTTGAATATCATTGCCAAAACCGCCAGCCGCTTTAGGGTACTGTTGCTTAAGCTTCAATAATTCCGAATATACGCAAGCTGATTGAATTGCACCCCAACGCTGAGGATACTGCTTAAATTCATGCACAAATGGATAGCGAGAACGAATGGCTTCTGTAAACGTTACTCTGTCGTAACTTTCACCATCATGTAGAGAAGGTGATTCCCCTTCAAACAACCGCTCAACAATAAACTTGGGAACGAGTGCATAAGCCTGATAAGCGGGGAAACCTTGATGCCTGCCAATTCTACCAAAGCGCTGAATAAAATTACCTGCATCTGCACCTTCAAAAACCAAGAAGTTAATTTTGAAATCTACCCCCACATCAATCGTAGATGTTCCCAAAATTAGATCGGCTTTGCTAACTGACGCAGCTTTTTCTGTCTCACCCGTTAAGCCAGTATTCTCCATGACTTTAAACCCTAAAGGCTCAAAAATGCCTTTAAAATGGGGAACCAGTTTCTTGACAGCAGCAATAGAATTTAAGATGATTGCTCCTTTACTACCCCGGTAATCTTGAAAAAACTTCAAAATCACCGACTCTGCATTTTCCAGCAGCCAATCATAACTAGAACGTAAGTTTGGCTCTAGCGTCTTGGGAAAGTTCAAGGTAATAGGTTGACTAATCTGCCGCCAGTTATCCTCTGTAGGTACGAAACGATAAGCGTTGTGTTTAACTGGAGCGATAATTTTGTAGTTAATTCCAGATTTTGCGAGAAAATCCTGTAATAAGTCATCTGGCGTTGCTGACAGAAACAAAAACTTTTTTCCTGGAACTGTATGTTTGATGAGCAGCAGGGCATTGAAAATGCTAGCTACTTGAGCTGATGAGAAAACATGAAACTCATCGAAGATAAACAAGTTATAGTTATCGTCAATTTTGCTGAATAGCTTATTGGCATTGTCTCCCTTAAGCTTATCTCCCTTCTTGAAGCGCTTGAGATACCGGAAATCATGGATATAGTAAAAAATATCCGGGTTAGTCAGCAAAATTTCTGCTTGATTGGAAAAATTGACTAATCCTGACTGCTTTGAAGGTAGCTTATTTGTACTTACAAAGTCTTCGAGAATGGCGGCAGTGAGACGATAAATTTGCAGGTCTTTCTCTGGTTGAAACTCATCTTTGTAGCGTTGCACTTGTTTTTCCTGATCTCTGGCTAACTCATTTGTCGGGTACGCCGCCAAAGTGGACGTACCACTTGTCATAGCGAGAAGATAAGCTGCCAGACTTTTGCCATCACCTGTCAATGCTTGATTGAAAACGACATCGTAATGGCGCAGCGCCTCTAACGTTGCAGCCTGATGCCAGGAAAGCGTCCAGCCATCAGGAAGTTTCACGCCTTCAGGTGTCGGCACAGTCTGAGAGTAAACAGGCTTGAGCGTAATTCTATAATCGGACATACCCTTAAAAACTGTCCGTAACTTGTTGTTGTTCACCATCATTGCACTCAAAATAGACATTGACAAGAGAAATACGGACAAAAGTGTACGGACAATTTTAATGAGTCGAAAAGGTCAGTCCATCACCCTATCCATTTCAGAACGCGACAAAGCCGAACTAGAAGCGATCGCACTCGAACTCGGCATGAAGTGGGGCGATCGCCCCAACATTTCCAAGCTGGTAGAAGCGATCGCACGTCGCCAACTTTTAGTGTTCCCAAATAATGACTGGTCAGAAACGCGCATCCGAGCGCTAGAACGCTCCATCCATGCCTTGACCGACATTGGTCAGATTGAGCAAGCGAAAATCATTGCGGAGTTGCTTCTCGAACGTAGCGAACTCTCATTGCCCTTACGAGCAGAAATCGAACGCTTCTTGGAAAACCTACCCCCACCTTGGCGTTTAGAGATTGACCGCTACATCCTGCATCACCAGCCATTTCAGCTTTCTTACCACGATGCAGCAGAACGCTTATGGAACTTTACTGTCCGCCATGCCAAAGTCACTCCCCACGAGAAGCGACTGTATCTTGATTGCTGGTGCGAGGAAACAGAAGGCAATCAAGACATAGACGACTTGCAACACAACTGGTGTTTGCGTTTAGACCGTATTCAAGACGCGGCGGTAACACCTGTTGAGGGTCAGTGGCTCCCCAATTTAGCGCAAATTGATGTGGAATTGCACTTATTGAAAGGCTTGGCATTTGCTTATCGAGCGAAACCCGAAGATCGCGAGAATGACTGGCTACCCGATCAACCAAGAGTCCGACGAGTCGTAAGAAGAGTGTCAAGTACGTTCTGGTTTTTCCGTGAAGTCATGCAGTACGGGGAAGATTGCGTAATTGTGGCTCCCGATAGCGTGCGCGATCGCATCAAGCAGAAGCTACTCACTCTCTGCCATTTGTACAATATCGAAACTAAAAGTTAGCAGGAATGAAGGTGTTTCTCCTAGGTTGGCAAATTCCTCTCGGTTAAGCAGCGCCTAGAGAAGCACTGGCTCTATGGAATGTATAGATTTTTTACAACTTCTTGTGATACCATTAATAATTATTATTACTACATCAAATCATAGCCGTTTGTGGTAGCTACCTCCGGAAAGCTATCTAGATTGCTGTACCCTGGAAGTTCTCTGGCTGAGATTCCTTTTTAGCAAAAATTCTGAACAAATTGTATGCAGCTTCTTTAGGTTAAGAAACGTCTTTAATTCTTTTGTAATAAGCATCGAGTTGACAGGAGGATTATTGCCAAAGAAAAAGTAAACTCAGATACACTATCTTGTCAAATATACACTATATCCACTCAGCCAAAAATCTCTCGAACAGAAACTACTGCTGAGGAAACGGTAAGAAGTATAGTCTCAAAACAGCAAATTGAGACAATACAGTATAAGATTTTGAGATTATAGTTTTTAACTAAACAACAATGTCCATTACAGGTTCTATTACAGACTTTTCCCTACAAGAAATTTTTCGCTTTGTCGGGAAAGGAAATAAAAGCGGATTGCTGACGGTTACTGCCTCGCCAGAATCCCAAATACCATCGCATACGGCTCATTATATCTGGGTGCATCGGGGCGATATCGTAGCAGCAGCAAACCACTTAAATCAGCAAGATTTAGTTTGGCTAATCGATCAATACCCGTGGGTCAGCAATCGCGTAGTGACTAAACTAGCTCAGTTTTGTCCACCCGATAAACCATTGGGATTGTACCTTAGAAGTCAAGGGGCATTACAGAACGAACAACTAGAACATCTATTCCAAGTTCAAATCGTGCGGCAAGCATGTGCCTTACTTCAACTTAAGGATGCCCAGTTTAAATTTGACCAGAACGTGCCAACCCCAACGCAAGAGATGACGGGGTTGAGCGTATCAGCGCTAGTCTTAGAAGAGATTTGGCAAAAACTGATTTTGTTGCAAAAACTGTTTGAGACTAGAAAGCGAAAGACAAGTGGATTAAACAGCTACCCCGAAAATTTTTGTCATCAACTTCACTTAGTTCTCGATATTGCCTTTTTCCACTCCCTAAATTTCTCCTTGTTTGACACCCAGAAGAGTTTTACTGAACTCTGCCAAGTTTTTGACTTGTGCGATCGCCCCTACGACTTACCCAAACCTAGGCAGGTTGAAGCAATGTGCTGTACGGGGAAATAATCCTATTTCTCAGTCCGACTTCACCACCAGTTGTCGAACTTGTGCTGGAGTTAATTGCTCAACATTACTGAAAACTACAGCCGCACCAGCTTCTCTCAGCGTCTCCTCATAAGCATCACGGCGTTCTCTTGTCTCCTGAACGTGGGGGGGGAGAATGCCGACACCGATCCAGGAACGGACAGGGGAAAGGGTTCTAGCTTTCTGGGCAGTATACATATCAGCAACCGTGTCTCCTACGTAGAGAACTGGCAACTTAACATCAATGCGATCGCGCTGTTCTAACTGCTCCACTGTTGCCAGCAATCCAGTAGGATCGGGTTTACCCGGAGCATCTTCCATGGCAACTAATACTGGTGTCTGAAGACCAAGACGTTTTTCCAGCACGTAGTTTGCTGAACCCCGTGTAGCACCACTGAAAAAACCCCAAGGAATGTTGGCAGCACTCAGGCTTTCCAGATAGCTAGGCTGTAAGAGTAGCGGTTCGGTACAGATATAGCCTGTCCAATGTTCGGGGTTCGGCCCTCGGTAGCGGGACTGGAAAAAGGCAACGAGGGTGTCATAGTCGAGAGCAAGTTGAGTTCGCGTCTGACCTTGAGCCTCAAAGTATCGGTAAACTAACTCCTGGGACGCCTCCCAATCGTTGTTCCAAATTCCTTCCGATTTCAATTGGTCAATCTCTCCCTGGGAAGGGCGATAGGTATCGCCCGTGAAATGCTCCACCGTATCTGCGATCGCCCGCCGATACGATCCACCAACATCGCGGACGACGCCATCGATATCGAAAACAACAATCGCAGTCCAGTTAGGAGTAAGCATTTTTGAGGTTGAACGAGTTATATCCAATCCGGTTAAATGACCATAACACCTGTAGGGGCGGGTTGATCAGTATCCTTCCTCTATAACCCAGATATCGGTAAACCTGCCCTACGATAATCTAGTTATTCAAAGCGAAGATCCGCACAAAATCGCGATCAGGTAATCCAGCCGTGCGTTAAAATCAGGTATTGTACAGTAATCGAGAAGGCTGGGATTTTCCCGGAGGTGTGATTGTCCAAGTTTATTTTAAAAGTTCTCTGGCTAGACGAGAACGTGGCTTTAGCCGTCGATCAGGTTGTGGGCAAAGGCACTAGTCCGCTGACGTCTTACTTTTTCTGGCCTCGGAACGATGCTTGGGAACAGCTCAAAGACGAGCTAGAAGCCAAGCACTGGATTAATGAGAAGGATCGCGTTGAGTTGCTCAACAAAGCCACAGAAGTGATTAACTACTGGCAAGAAGAGGGCAGAAATCGCCCGATGTCTGAAGCTCAGGCAAAGTTTCCAGAAGTGACGTTTACTGGCAGTGCTTAGTGCTTAGTCCAAGTCCGAGAAAAATGGTAAAAGGCAAAGGAGAAGAAACAGGTTCTTTCTTTTGCCTTTTTGTTTTTTATTTAATTTTTTAGACCATGCCACCAGCAGCTTGAAACCGAGCGCGTGCCCGTTTCAACGCCTGAGTTGCCTGGATTTTCTCCTGACGGTTTTCGCTGTTTTGGACTTGATTGAAACGGGTTTCCGCTTCTGCGAAGGCTGAGCGAGCCACTTCTTTATCAATTTTGTCTCCCCGCTCAGCACCATTGACGAGAATCGTCACTTCGTTGTTTTCGATTTCAGCGAATCCACCCATTAGAGCGATCGCCACCCAGTCTTTCCCACTACGGACTCGCATGACACCCGTGTCCAGTGCTGACAACAGAGGAGCATGGTTGGTTAAGATGCCCAATTGACCCGTAGTGCTGGGTAGAATAACTTCTTCAGCTTGGGAGTCCCAAACTGTTTTGTCGGGAGCAACGACACGAACGGTTAAAGCCATGTGTTGTTAGTTGTTAGTTCTGAGTTGTTTGTTGTTTGTTTGCAGGCTAGGGAGCATGAGCAAAAGCTCACCATGAATGGATGAAAATCCTTATTCCTTCTGCCCTGGAGCCTTCTGCCTTATTTTCAAGACAGGAGGTTGGAAGATTGGCAAGTTTTCCCAACCTTCCAACCTTCAACCGTTAACCTTTGAGTTTTTCGCCTTTGGCGATCGCTTCGTCAATATTGCCGACCATGTAGAAGGCTTGCTCTGGCAGATCATCAAACTCGCCGGAGAGAATCCGCTGGAAGCCTTTGATCGTTTCTTCTAACCTTACATACTTGCCAGGTGAACCCGTGAACACTTCTGCCACAAAGAATGGCTGTGACAAGAATCGCTCAATTTTACGAGCGCGAGCCACAGTGAGTCGGTCATCTTCAGACAATTCATCCAAGCCTAGAATGGCGATGATGTCTTGCAATTCCTTGTAGCGCTGGAGTGTTGCCTGAACGGCACGAGCAGTGCTGTAATGTTCGTCACCCACGATGCTCGATTGCAGCATTGTCGAAGTAGAACCCAATGGGTCAACAGCGGGGTAAATTCCCTTCGCTGCCAAGCCACGAGATAGCACTGTTGTTCCATCTAGGTGAGCGAAGGTCGTGGCGGGTGCTGGGTCGGTCAAGTCGTCGGCTGGCACGTAGACGGCTTGAATGGAGGTAATAGAACCTTCAGTGGTGGAGGTAATCCGCTCTTGCAGGTCGCCCATCTCCGTTCCCAACGTTGGCTGGTATCCCACCGCAGAAGGCATCCGACCGAGGAGTGCGGATACTTCCGAACCGGCTTGCACAAACCGGAAGATGTTGTCGATGAACAGGAGTACGTCCTGCTTGTTCACATCCCGGAAGTACTCAGCCATCGTTAGAGCCGCTAGACCCACGCGCATTCTCGCTCCGGGTGGCTCGTTCATCTGACCGTAGACTAGAGCAATCTTCGACTTACCGAGATCTTCTTCGTTAATAACCCCTGACTCTTTCATTTCGTTGTAGAGGTCATTGCCCTCGCGAGTGCGCTCACCCACACCGCCAAACACGGACACTCCGCCGTGCTGGGTGGCAATATTGTTGATCAGCTCCATCATGATCACGGTCTTGCCGACACCCGCGCCACCAAATAGACCGATTTTGCCGCCTCGCCGATAGGGGGTTAGCAGGTCGATCACCTTAATCCCGGTTTCAAAAACCGAGGGTTTTGTTTCCAATTCGGTCAGCTTCGGTGCGGGGCGATGGATGGGAAATGTTTGTTCCGCATTGACAGGTCCCAAATTGTCTACGGGTTCGCCCAGTACGTTAAAAATTCGACCGAGGGTAGCAGCGCCAACTGGCACACTGATAGGAGCCCCCGTGTCTACCACTTCCATGCCCCGTACCAGTCCGTCAGTGGTACTCATGGAAACGGCTCGTACTTGGTTCCCGCCCAAGAGTTGCTGCACTTCGCAGGTGACGCCAACATCCTGTCCGGCTGCATTTTTGCCTTCGATTCTCAAGGCATTGTAGATCGACGGCAGCTTGCCGCTGGGAAACTCAACATCGACAACAGGGCCGATGATTTGGATAATAACGCCAGTATTTGTCTTTTCTGTGGTGCTGACCATGCTCGCGCTTGTTATGTGTGATTCAGTACGCTTTACAGATGCGGTTGGACGGAGTAATATCCTCCAAGCACTATCTCTACCCCTGTTTACCCCCCCCTTCTCAGGGGAAGTTTTGGGGTGGGAGGAAAACCCAGAGTGGCAATTTTACTTGCCTGCGGGAAATTAGATTGAGGGTAGACAGCGGTGCAGTTTCTACCCATCCCAGTTGATAGCTGGGAGCGTTGATGCTGCACCATGGAACTTGAGCCTTGACAAGGTTAAGGGCCGGTACTTTCCAAGAGATACTGCCTTAACTCAACTAAGGCGGTTGAATCTTTTGGTTCTAGATCTACAGGCTGGCTCAAATGTACCCGTAGGTAGGACTTTAACGCTTGCCCTTAACCCAGCAGGATAGTCCGAGCTGACCGTGAGTTCACGACAATGACTATCCGCATAACAAAATTTAAAATAGCTGTTTAATAGATTACCATTCCTAGGGATCGCAGTGGAGGGTCACTTTCCTGTCACTCTGAAAGGCGATCGCTCAAAGAGCAAAGCCATGGGTGAAAAAAAGCTAATTTTAGGGTTAAAGGGTTCACTGGAGAATAAACTATGGTAAAATTCCTGACAGAACTTATTACTCCAAAAAAGCCGGATGTAAACAGAGGCAAATTCTGGCAGCGTCTGGCTTTTTTTATGTTTTCAAAAGTAGTTCTTACTGATGATTAGCAACAGGGTGGTCTCGGCTCACTGGTAAAACCGACCAAGTATTCGAGTTCGGTCACCGCACGATCCAACTCCTCAATCAGAGGCGTTGAACCAACTGTTCGGAAAACGTCTACAAGAGAACGGTAATACCACAGGGTGCCATGTTTGCCACCTTGGAAGCGATCCCACAAAGCATCCCCTAAAATGCGATAGTCGTTGAGAATTGACCGGACATTATGCAGCTTATCGCAGGCAGAAACCAAATGGACTGAGGCGGATGCCTGGGGAAGGTGAGCAATGTACGCCTCTTTGCGCGGACGCCAAGGGGGCTTAGGTGTTGTGTCGGCGTCGGTGCAGCCATCGACAATCTCGGTCACGGTATCTCCAAAGCGGCGGCGTATTTCTTCTCGTGTGGCAGCACCGCCCTGGTCTTCGATCGCATCATGGAGGAGAGCTGCGATCGCTTCATCCTCATTAGCACCATACTCTAACGCAAGGCTAGCAACACCCAATAGATGGGAAATGTAAGGAATTTCACCCCCTTTGCGAGTTTGCTGGGCGTGCAACTGGGAGGCATAGGTTAAGGCATCGGTGAAGCGTTGTGAGAGCATCAGTGTATTGTAAAGGATTTGTTTTGTTTTCTGGTATACGGTGTCACTCCAACCTCTACAATCTCAATCGATTGATTCGAGTGTTTCTATCCTTGTCTAGATTGCCTTCTGTGCCTAGCACGGTAGACTGAACAACAGATATTCACAAGCGCGTCTGCTGAGTTCTAGCTAGTTCCATGACCAATCGCCTTGCCCAATCCCAAAGCCTTTACCTCCGCAAGCACGCTGATAATCCCATCGATTGGTGGCCCTGGTGCGATGAAGCCTTGGAAACGGCAAAAGCTCAAAATAAACCAATATTCCTTTCGATTGGTTACTCCAGTTGTCACTGGTGTACGGTGATGGAAGGAGAGGCGTTTTCCGATGCAGCGATCGCAGACTATATGAACGCCAATTTCTTACCGATCAAAGTAGATCGGGAAGAGCGCCCTGATGTGGACAGTATCTACATGCAGGCGTTGCAAATGATGACGGGGCAAGGCGGTTGGCCCCTCAATATCTTTTTGACTCCGGATGATCGAGTTCCCTTTTACGGTGGAACTTACTTCCCCGTCGAACCTCGCTACGGCCGTCCTGGATTTTTGGACGTGTTGCGAGCAATCCGCCGCTTCTATGATGTCGAAAAAGGCAAGCTAAACAGCTTCAAAGAAGAGATTCTGAGTTACCTCCAGCAATCCGTGATGCTACAGGCATCAGAGGAACTGAGTGGGGAGTTGCTAGTGCATGGGATGGAGACCAATACCAGGATAATTGGTGCCGGAAATTATGGTCCGAGCTTCCCGATGATGCCCTATGCCGAGCTAGCCCTACGGAGTACTCGATTTGATTGGGCATCTGAATATGATGCCTACCAAGCTTGCACTCAGCGAGGATTAGATTTGGCAAAGGGGGGAATTTACGATCATGTGGCGGGTGGCTTTCACCGTTACACCGTTGATGCGACCTGGACAGTGCCACACTTTGAAAAGATGCTCTATGATAACGGGCAGATTGTTGAGTATCTGGCAAATTTGTGGAGTGCAGGCATTCAGGAAGCCGCGTTTGAAAGAGCGATCGCAGGTACAGTTCAATGGCTTGAACGGGAGATGACTGCCCCTCAGGGGTTCTTTTACGCGGCTCAAGATGCTGATAGTTTCATAGAGCCAACAGCCGTTGAGCCAGAGGAAGGGGCATTTTATGTGTGGAGTTATGGTGAACTGGAACAACTCCTTACCCCCTCGGAATTAGCAGAAATTAAGGAGCAATTTACGGTTACGCCAGAGGGCAACTTTGAAGGGAAAAACGTCTTGCAGCGTCGTACCTCCGAGGCGTTGAGCGACACGATTGAAGCAGCTTTAGCCAAACTGTTTGAGATTCGTTACGGTTCAAAACCTGACACCTTAGAAACCTTCCCGCCAGCACGGAATAATCATGAGGCAAAGAATGGCAATTGGTCGGGTCGGATTCCAACTGTAACGGATACGAAAATGATAGTTGCCTGGAATAGCTTGATGATTTCCGGTCTAGCACGGGCTTACAGCGTGTTCCACCAACCCAAATACTTGGAACTCGCCACCAAGGCTACTAATTTTATCTTGGAAAAGCAATGGGTAGAGGGACGCTTCCACCGACTCAATTACGATGGCGAACCCTCGGTGCTGGCACAGTCTGAAGATTATGCTTTGTTTATCAAAGCCCTACTGGATTTGCATCAGGCAAGTTTGTCAGGGATCAGGGATCAGGGATCAGGGGAACAACAACGGATAACGGACAACGGACAATCAACAACAAACCACTGGTTAGAAAAAGCATTCAAGGTTCAGGAAGAGTTTGATGACTATCTGTGGAGTCTGGAACTGAAAGGATACTACAACACAGCAACTGACAGCAGTAATGATTTGTTGATTCGGGAGCGCAGCTATACCGACAATGCTACACCTTCTGCCAACGGAGTTGCGATCGCCAATTTAGTCCGTTTTGCCCTACTCACCGAAGACCTACAATACCTCGACCGAGCAGAGCAAGCCCTGAAAGCATTTAGCAGCGTCATGCAACAGTCTCCCCAAGCCTGTCCCAGTTTATTTACTGCCTTAGATTGGTATCGCCACTGCACCCTGATTCGCTCTAGCGCTGACCAAATTTCTTCCCTGAACGGACAGTACTTGCCTGCGAGTGTTTGTCGATTAGAAAGCAATCTACCCGAAGATAGCGTAGGTTTGGTTTGTCAAGGACTCAAATGTCTACCAACCGCTCGCACAATCGAGCAATTGTTAGAACAAGTACAGCGAAGCCAATCTAGGGGGTAGATGGTAGGGGCTTTTGTGGAGTGAAAATCTCTTTAACAAGATAGACGCGGGGACGCGGATCTTGGTCTTCAAGACACTCGCCGTAGCACATTAAACTTCATCAAATACACCAGACTTCGAGCCAAATAGACTCTAGACGCAGGTTCAGAACCCGCATAGCGGCGCAGAATCTCAGCGACAGTGAGGGAGCCTTCCTGTGCGATCGCATTTAGCATCGCATCAATCGTAGCAGAGGGCGATCGCTTATCCGCTCCAAAATTAGTCATCCACACACTGCGGATAGCCCTTAACGTCTCCGCCTCTGCCATTACACCCAGCGCCAAAACATGCTCTCCGCTTAACGCCTCCGTAGGATAATGAGCTAACACTCGGCAGGGGTCATCGCACAGAGGATAAGGCGGTTGTCCTGGAGTCAGGGGCGCTGTCGTTGCGGCTTTAGTCCTTAACTCTGCTAACTCTTGCCAGAGAGTTTCATACGCCGCAATCACCACCGACCAATCATACACCTGGCGCGATCGCATCCGACCATTCTCCCCCAAACGCTGGCGCAGTTCCGGTTCGGCAAACAAGCGAGTTAACGCCTCGGCACAAGCATCAACGTCCACCGCCGTCATTAAACTCATGTGACCGATGTAAGTGCTGTAATTTAAACTGTCATCATAATAATGTGCCGCAAAATCCAAACCGCACCCTGCAGGCGGCATGAGCGTCGGAATCCGAAACCCATCCACCTCATGGCGCACCGTTTCCTGATACCCATTCCAATCCGACACGACTACCGGCAACCCCGACGCCATCGCTTCAATTGGCGTCAGCCCAAACGTTTCTTGAATATTATCCGCCAAGGAAATAAACACATCCGCCACCGACCAAATCCCTTGACGAATTTGTGGTTGCCGACCATCGACAAAAAGGTGGTTAACTGTAGGACTAAAAACAGCCGCACCGTTTTTAAACGCCAACTCCTGTTGCTGATCCTCAAACCAACCCGCTTGAATTAGATGCACCTTAGCCTTCGTCGCCTGTGCTGCCCGTTCCACTGCCAGATACATGGGGACTGGATGAGCTTTCGCATGAAAAATTAGCCGGCCGACGAACAGAACCACGATATCATCCGCGCCAATTCCCAGTTGCTGCCGCAGTCGATTTCGCGCATCTTTAGCTATTTGACCTTGAGGAAAAGCATCACAATCAACTCCCAAGGGAATCACGGGTAACTTTACCTGGCTTTCCGGCCGAGCACCGAGGCGTTGAACCAGATAATCACCCCACGTCTCCATCAGCCGTACAATCTGCGTTTTAACCGCCTGCGACGTGCAGATAATCGCATCCCAAGGCTGAACGGGGGCAATCAGCAAGTCACCAATTCCTTCCATCACCCCTTTACTCGCCAACGTGTGAGTCACACCACAAATGCTATAAGCCTGCTGGTTCGTGTAACGCCGTTGCCAAGCCAGTTCTCCAATCAGGGGGTCGGGTCGATAGAGAGTACCCGGTTCTGCTAGTGCCAAGGGATTGCCAGCCGGAACCCAGCGCAGTTGTCGCGAACCGGAAAGCCAAGGACGTATCTGCTTTTCAAAGTCTTCAAATGCTGCCCTATCCCTGGCATAACAATACAAGCAATCTGCCGTGCCATGACGCGCTAACGCTCTGAGAAAGCCCTCCCCAGCCGCTTGACGACCCATTAACCGCTGAGTGCGAGTATCGTAACCTTCTTTCTGATAAAGAATTGCTGCCGTTTTCATGTTGGGCGGATAAGATGCAACAGTTTCATCGAAATAGGAGTCAGGAGTCAGGAGTCAGGAGTCAGGAGTCAGGAGTCAGGAGTCAGGGGAAGAAGAGGTGGTAGGGAAAGCATTCTTCCTGAAACCTACGACCTAAAACCTACTACCTACGACCTTCCTTCAGGGGTCAGGAATTTTCATCCTTCTGTTTAATTCTGTCCATCTACAGGATTTACGCATAGATACCTGGGAAGCCCCTTCCATAATCTTTGATTTGGAAGGGGAGGATGTCACTGCGAACTTGACACAACTAATGTCTTAGACTTGACAAAAATTGTCCTTTATTTTAATGGACTAAACAAGTTAACTCCAGCTCCGGGCTATAAAACGTTGCAGTTAACAATTAAGAATTAATAGCATTAGCGGTACAATACACCGATGGTAGATGGCTGCATCTGTAGCCTCTGCCCAGTCGGAACGTCTAACAAAAAACTCTCTGAAGCGATGAAACTTACTAGACGCATCTTCCTGGCTGCGATCGCGGCACTGCTTGCCGTGATAGTGGGTCACTTTAGGCAACCAGCACCTGTAGTGGCACAGCAGCCAGTAGTCAACCTTTATTCAGCGCGTCACTACGACACGGATAACGAGTTGTACGAAAGCTTTACTAGAAAGACAGGAATTAAGGTCAATCTAGTAGAAGCGGACGCTGACCAATTAATCGAGCGGATTCAAAGCGAAGGGGCAAATAGCCCCGCCGATGTATTGATTACCGTTGACGCCGGTCGTCTCTGGCGAGCGAAAGAAGCAGGGCTCTTGCAGCCTATCTCTTCTGAGGTACTGGAAGCGGCAGTTCCAGAAAACCTTCAAGACCCAGACAATCAATGGTTTGGTCTCTCCAAACGGGCGCGGGTAATTATCTATAACAGAGACAAGGTGAACCCATCCGAGCTATCGAGCTACGAGGATTTAGCTGACCCCAAATGGAAGGGTAGAATTCTAATTCGCTCGTCGAGCAATGTCTATAACCAATCTCTCACCGGTTCGTTGCTAGCAGCACACGGTTCTCAGAAGACAGAGGAGTGGGCGCGGGGCATGGTCGCCAACTTTGCTAGACCCCCTGAGGGCAATGATACAGCTCAAATCAAAGCAGCAGCGGCTGGTGTGGGTGATATTGCGATCGCAAACACCTACTACATGGTTCGCCTGATGAAATCAGACAACCCAGAGGATCAGGCTGTCGCTGAAAAAGTTCGCATCTTCTTCCCCAACCAAGGCGAAGGGGAACGTGGTACCCACGTCAATATTAGCGGGGGGGGTGTGGTGAAGACGGCTCCTAATAAGGAAGGCGCGATTAAGTTCCTAGAACACTTAGTAAGCCCCGAAGCTCAAGAAATCTTCGCCAAGAGCAACAACGAATACCCAGTTGTAGAGGGTGTATCTGTAGACCCAGTGGTCGAAGGCTTAGGTACGTTCAAGGAAGACGGAGTAAACGCCGCAGCGTTCGGTCAGAACAATGCAGAAGCACTCATGTTAATGGATCGTGCAGGTTGGAAGTAGAGACGTTCCGGCACAAACGTCTCTACTGGTTTAGGGAAGTAAGGCGTACCCAAGCGTGGGTACGCCACTTCTGTTATAGGCGATTTATGCGATCGCCTGATGCGAGGTTACACCCACTGTTACTAGACTTCTTGCAAAAGTTGATAGACACCCACAGACTCAAGTCTGGGGCTATAAAAACAAAACCCACCTGCACGGGTTCTAAGAACAATACCAGGCGGACTTCGTTCGTGTAGTCGCGTTAGCGTAGCGTCCTTTTTCAATCGCCAGGTATTTTTGCAAGAGGTCTATTTTTTACCTGCCCCATCAGGCATCTTTGCACCGCTTAGATTAGCCCCCTCTAACTTGGCATCGTCTATCTTTGCCGCATTCAGGTCAGCATCTTTCAAATTGGCATTGTTTAAAACAGAACCACTCAAATCAGCCCCCCTCAAGTAAGCCCCACTCAGATTAGCCCCACTCAGGTTGGCTCCACTCAGATTCGCTGATGCCAAACCTGCACCACTGAGATTAGCACCACTCAGACTGGCATCATTGAGCTTGGCACTATCGAGGAACGCACCACTCAGATTGGCATTATTGAGCTTGGCACTCGTTAGATTAGCGTCATTGAGCTTAGCACCGCTCAAATCCACCCCACTTAAGTCAGTCCCACTGAGATCAACCTGATTGAGTTCGCAATCTGGACAACTCTTGGTTTCTGTGAGACGTGCCTTGGCTTTATCAAGTTCGCTGGTTTGACTTCCACAGCCAGAAAGAGTGAATAGCAGCACTAATAAAATAATCGGTTTGAGTTTCATGAGAATCTATAAAGTTCCTTGGCTATGAAATGGAAGTTATTGCTCTTAACTATCAATTGCTGACCAAAGTTAAAAAAATTAATAACATCCTTCAGGACGCAGCTTGCTTAGCCAGCTCTTCGCGGGTAAGCGGTTCCTTAGTAATTCGGTATACGGTACCTTCCAGGGTAGAGAGCAGATTGAGATAATAAGGCGTCTCACCCTTCTTAAACACCTTAAAAACCCTTCTTCCCGTATCATCTTCGATATCCAATTTTTTAACTTCATACCCCTGAGCAATGAGATTTTCCTGAAGCTCTCCCGATACAGAGGTCAAAGCATTTTCTACTTGCCAACAGTCCAGTAAACCATTACAACTCGCTTCAGCTCCCTCAGAATGGGGAAAATCGGCAAATAGCTCATCTGGTGAAGGAGACGGTTCTTCTGGTGGTGCAGGTGGAGGAGTTGGAGTTTCTGAAGAAGTTGTAGTTTCTGAAGGAATTGGAGTTGGCGACGCCACGGGACTTGGTGGTGCAGGTGAAGGAGTGCCTTGCTCCATCGTAGGAAATGGTTCGGGTTGCTGAATCGTTGGAGAGGGTTTAACAACTAGGGGCGTACTTTGTCGAAGCCAAGGGGAGGGTTTTATAAGCGGCGGAGTGCTTTGCTGCAATCTAGGGGAGGGTTTGGGAAACCCCAGACTGGGAGAGGGTTGGGGAGAAGGCGGAGGGGTTAGCTGCGTAACCTTAACGGGTTCTGTTGGAGGAGGAAGTTCAGGCGGTTGAGAGGGGATTGGTAGATTCAGCAGTAGCCCGTGCAGTCCCAGCGAAATGAACAATATTGGCCGAATCAGCGTTCGTACAGGAGCAGGTAAGTTTTTCAAAAAACGAGGATCAATCATTGCACCGAAAGAGATGAAATCGTCCTGTCTAGTACGACAATTCGAGCAGAAATTTCCCTGCTGCTTGCCGTTGTGAAGCCTCCCAACCAAGTAATCCGCTAGCCGTAACAGACAGCACGATTAGATCAGTGAGCGCAAAACCGCTCACTGTTTTTTGTCACAGCAACCGAGCTAGATGTTCACTCATGAACACCTAGTATCGACAGCTACATGGTGAGATGTCTTGAAAAATTTTATCAAGAAGCTAGCGAATTTTATTGAAAAGTTGTAGGAAGTTGGTGTTTTTTTACTATAGATTCCAGAATCTAGAGTTGCGATCGCGTGAAATGGACTTATTTCACCCCATCTGAGAAGGCGCAAGAACTGGTATTGTTTTTTGGGAAACCTTGCTAGATTGGTATCCTGGGACTAAAAAACTATGACACGAAGAGTTATCCGCACTGACGGCGCACCAGCCCCCGTCGGACCGTACAATCAAGCGATCGCAGCCAGTGGTCAAATGCTTTTTGTTGCTGGTCAAATTGCCCTCGACCCAAACACGGGTGAAATTGTCGGTGCTAATGATATTGTCAAACAGACAGAACGAGTCATGGCAAACCTCGAAGCCGTACTCGCAGCAGCAGGTGCGAAAACTCAGGATATCGTGAAAACAACGGTATTTCTAGCCGATATGAATGATTTTGCGGCAATGAACCAAGTGTATGGGCAATACTTCGATGAGGCATCCGCTCCTGCCCGTGCTTGTGTTCAGGTTTCCCGTTTGCCAAAGGACGTTTTGGTAGAAATTGACTGCATTGCTATCATCCCGTAATCGAAACAGGACAAGAAACTTAGAGTACTCCCTAACCAACTTGTGCCTCCATCCGACGCTGGATTGCACCCTCTATGCCCTTGGGCTAGACTGGATGACTTCCAGATTTTAACTGGCTCCTGAAGTACGATAGATTGGGGTGAAACACTTCCAGGAGGTTAACTCATTCATTCCACACGCTAATGCCATTCCAAGTGTTACCAAAATCTCTCAAATGGTTTAGTGCCGCCGTCCTCATCTTGGGTTTAGGTGGGTGCGAACTTCTATTTGGTCCAACAGCGACAACCTATGCGGTTAAACAAGTCAGCGATGGTGACACGATGACGGTAACAGACACCAACGGCACTCAAATTAAGGTGCGCTTTGCCTGCGTTGATGCCCCGGAAGTTCCCCATAGTGCTAGGGAGAGGAACAGCAGAAAGTTGGTAGACAAAAGCCAATTTAAGTGGGGGGTTAAAGCGCAACAACGAGTGCAGCAGTTGGTCGAGCAAGGAGGCGATCGCGTTCAGCTAACCGTAACGGATACTGACCAATATGGGCGTAAAATCAGTGAAGTCCGCCTCCCTGATGGTACATTCATTCAGGAAGTTTTGATTCAAGAAGGACTGGCACAAGTCTATCGACCCTACTTAAAAAACTGCCCCAGTGCCGCTGTTGTAGAGACAGCAGAAGCAAGTGCTAAAAAGCGGCGGGTGGGAGTTTGGCGAGATCCCAAGTATGTCTCAGCTTGGGAATGGCGACGCACCAATAAGTAATAGGGTGACCAACTTAAAGCGAACGACTTGACCCAAGGGTTTATGGTTCATGGTTAGTGGGATGCTTGCAAGATTCCCACCATCCACCACCTAGTACCTACCACCTGCCACCTTTTTCCATCCCCCAAATTCGAGGAGAGAATCTTGCTCCCCTCTCCCAAAGTTGGGAGAGGGGGCTGGGGGGTGAGGGCGAAATATGACACTGTTTTTGAAAAAGTGTAACAGATATTAGATATGGCTCGCAGTTAAACATTCCTCCAGGTCGCTTCATGTAAGTAGTCCATCCTGTCAGTTCTGAATGAGAGACTGCTATGGAGGGGGTGAAACCCCATGAAAACTGATACACCGACTCACGAAGGCTAACGTTCAATGGATGTTTGCTTATTAACGCCATAGATTTTGGTTATTAACCGTTAGTTGACTAAGTAAATATACTCCCCTTATCTTGTAAAATAATGTTAAAAGCTTTAAGGAACATTCCATGGCAACTTATAAGGTCAGGTTAATTAACGAAGCCGAAGGGCTGGACACTACGATTGAGGTTCCCGACGACGAGTACATTCTCGACATCGCTGAAGACCAGGGTATTGATTTACCTTATTCCTGTCGCGCCGGTGCCTGCTCCAGCTGCACGGGTCAAATTGTTCAGGGTAAGATTGACCAGTCCGATCAGAACTTCCTAGACGATGACCAAATCAATGCTGGGTTTGTGCTGACCTGTGTTGCCTATCCCAAGTCGGATTGCACAATTAAAACGCACCAAGAGGAAGCACTACTTTGATAAGGGGTAATCCCGTTTGGAGTTTCTTTTCGGAAAATGGCTTTCTCCCAAATCCGAGTTTTCCTTCGTGGTAGCACTGTAGCACCAGCTAAAGTCGGTACAGCCTATCCAAACGGCTAAATCGGAACGTTATCGCTTCACGCAGAGGATTTTTATGAACTGCCACGTCCTAATCAAAGATTAGGGCGTGGTTTCTAAGTCTCATCGCCAGTCTTTGCCGCAATCCACTAAGCGTGAGTGGGGCTTTTACGGCTAGGTGCGGTCAAAACAAGTTGGTGATGTGTAGACAATTTCTCCGCGTCTGGAGCGTCCGGAGTGTCAATCTCAACCAACTACTTATGACCACACTCTTTACGGCTGGCCTACCTGACAACGTAATTTCTTGAAATCGCTTAATATATCTTAATAGGGAGAATGCCGACAGGTTTAGCGAAAAAACTTATGCTCTGAGACTGTAAGCAAGGAATTTTCAATTTCAGCTCTTAGTTTCCTGACTCCTGTCAAAGTTTAATTCCCCACCTACACCGAACAACGATCGCATGCAGCTTGCCCCGCTTTATCCCATCTTGTACCAAGTTCTTAAACCTTCCTTTCCTAGCTGCCTCTGGACAGGAGCGAACTATGAAAGAGCGATCGCGCTGAC
>JAIUYC010000673.1 GCA_020216575.1 Coleofasciculus sp. S288
TCAGTTAATCCCTGAGTAGTAACGGCTCCCATCAAAGATGGCTGCTGAGCTGGACACTGAGCCTGCCGAAGTGAGTCGAAGCATGGTAGGGTTCACTTGGAGTCTAAATCCCCCGGAATGTACCTGATAACTGGTCACTGTTCACTGGTCACTGATTTAATAGCCGTTTCTTTTCAGGAATAAGTCGTTTAGGAGTAACGAGAACTCTGGCAATCAGACTTATCTGCTTGGTAATCGGCAGACAATCTACGTTGATTTTCAGTTAAGGTCTTATTTAAGAATTAGTGATTTTAAATGCTTTCTGATTTTACTGTAACTAAATTTACATGAAGTTGACTGAAATCATTAATTAAATTTACAATAATTTTGCCCATTCATTTCTTTAGTATCAGCAACAACCGGATGGGTAGAGACTATTTTCAATCTCTCAGCTTTAGGTTCCGGACGGAGCGTTCATTCCTTGATGCCGTTTCCAACACACAACGCCGACGTCCTGCCGATGCGATCGCAAAATCCAGCCGCCTATTCAGTCTGTACCTGAACCGATTTCAGGAGTTGGATTACTGGCCGTTGGCGTACTCGGTGCTAGTTCTACTCTCATCCGCAAGAAGGCGAGCTCAATTGACTGAAAACATCTCAATTTACATCGCACCAAACAGCTAGGCCGTGATAAGTTTGAGGAGTTTCCTAATGGTCTACCGGGAATTTTAGATGGCGAGCAACAGCTCGGTCGAAAAGGTGACGGAAAGAACCAAAGACACTCAGCCTTCCGTGTTATTGAAATCTTCTGCCACCCGCACCGTACCAAGCACTCTGGTGACTATCTATCTCCAGATGCTAGAGTGGTCTGAATTCCGTCCCGCGTATCTCAACTACCTGGACGGAATCAAAGTAATGCGCTTAGAAACCTCGGATATTGCCTTTTATCGCTTCTTGTACAATTCCGTAGGGAAGCCCTGGCATTGGTGCGAACGAACGGATGAAGAAATTGAGGCACTTCTGGCAGATTCAGGAACGAGTGTCCATGTTTTGTATGTAGATGGCGCTCCGGCTGGATACATTGAAATGGCGCAGTGTACCGAAGGTCGATCGCCTCGTTTCTACTCCACTCAGATTGTTTATTTCGGTCTAAGAGAACCCTATATCGGTCGGGGGTTGGGCAAGCATTTACTGAGTCATGGCATTGCCTACGCTTGGAACAAAGGCACTCAGCGCTTGTGGGTACAGACTTGCAACTTAGATGGTCCCTACGCTCTCAAGAACTACATCAAACGGGGCTTCAAAGTCTACAGGGTTGAGAAACAGCCCATGCCTGAGTGCTATTTAGAATGACTTTAGGGAATTCCCCGTTTCTAATCTTGCATTAGTAGAATTCCACGGCGGAAAATTCGCTTTCCACGGGGGTCAAGCAATGAGTAATGAATGTAGTGTCTTAGCCTAGGTTGCTATTAGACTCATCAGTTTTTATGTAACTGAGAATTCAACCGTAAAATTTAACGGTTCTTAACCGATAAACGTATTAGATAGCACTGAAATTTTTTAACTAAGGGATTTCTATAACTGAGGCGATCGCTCCAATCAAAATAAGTTAAAATTCCTAAGCTGTTCTGCATTTAAATTTCATATTATTCATTAGGAAACAAGCCGTTAAACCCTCTGGAGTGTCTCCCCCTCCCCGCGTCGCCGCGTCTGTCTCAACAAGCAATTTAAAAGCGTGACAGCTTATGCCTTTAACTGTTCGTATTATCACACCTTCAGGCACGCTCTGGGATGCACCAGCTCAGGCAGCGATTTTACCCAGTAAAACTGGCGAGATGGGAATTCTTGCAGGTCATGTCGCCGTAACAACTGCCCTGGATGTCGGTGTTATCAGGCTCCAAGCTAATGGGAAATGGATTCCCATCTGTATTATGGGTGGGTTTGCTCAAGTAGAAGGGGATGAAGTAACCATTTTAGTTCATGGAGCTGAGCGAGGCGATCAAATTGATATTAAGGAAGCTCAAGGTGCTTTAGAACAAGCAGAAGACAAACTCAGTCAGGCTCAAAGTACGGAGGAAAAACTAAGGGCAAAGGTATGGGTAAAGCAAGCACGCGCTCGTTTGAAAGCGTCCCAAGCCAGTAACTACTCACAGCAAAAACCAGGGCTTGTTGAGAACCCGGTGAGTGACAAGTATTCGTAAGAGATTTCCAAGTCAAAAAATGTCCTTGTAGGGGCGGGTTTAGGGATTAAATCAGTGGACTTTCCCGATAACCTCGATACAAAACCCACCCTCACTTTTATCTTTGGCGGGTTGGAGTCCCCCGGGTTTACAGTCTACCTGAGATTTTAAGCTCATCCCACTCCCTTTAGGGATGAGAGCGTCCGTTGTCGTAGAGACGCGACATGTCGCGTCTCTACAGTAGTTAGTAGGACACAGGCAAATCCTGAAACCTTTACCAGCCAATCTTTTCCCCTCTGCCCTCTGCCCCTTTGCTATACCTCGCTGTTTTTGTTGATAGACGCCTCCTACATGAGAACGTTCTCATGAGACTTTTCTCACAAATATTTCATGTTTGTTCATAAACACTTCACTAACACTTCATAAAGCCCTGAGAAGCTGAGAGCAGCAGAAAGACGAATGAGTTGACTGTCGGGATGAAAGTATTTGGAGACTTTTAAGCATGAGGCTGATGGTCTACTCTCACGATGCGTTTGGTCTCGGTAACATCCGCAGGATGCTGGCAATTTGCAAGTACCTGCTCGATTCCACACCTAAACTCTCAATTTTACTGGTATCGGGTTCACCCGTACTCCATAGCTTTCAGATGCCCCAGGGGCTGGATTACCTCAAACTTCCTTGTCTCGGACGCAATGAATCGGGTGAACTATCCGTCAAATATTTGGGGACGACAACCGATGAAGTTTTGAAACTGCGCTCTGACTTGATTCTCTCAGCAGCAGGCAACTTTAAGCCAGATTTATTTCTCGTTGATAAGAAGCCTTATGGCTTGCAAGGTGAATTAAAAGACACCTTGAACTATTTAAAAAGTTGTTTGCCTCAAACCAAGCTGGTGCTACTCATGCGAGATATCCTCGACAGCCCGGAGACGACAGTCAACGAGTGGCACAAGTATGGCTACTATGACGCCATTCAATTGTTTTACCACCAAATCTTAGTTGTCGGGATGCCACAAGTCTTTGACTTCCCGCAAGAGTATCAATTTCTCCCTACCATCTCTCAAAAGGTGCGGTTCTGCGGTTATATCCGCCGAGAATTCGGGCGCAAGCGTCGCAGTGTTCTCCGGCAAGAACTACAAATCAAGCCCGACGAGCCATTGGTTCTAGTGACTCCAGGTGGTGGAGGTGATGGTTACCGTTTAATCGATACCTACATCTCAGGATTAGCGCTGCTACCTCCTCAGCACCCTATCAAAAGCCTGATTATCAGCGGTCCAGAAATGCCATTTCCGCAGAGACAGGCGCTGTATCAGGCAGCAGAGCGGTATCCGCAGGTTCAGATTTGTGAATTTACTGATGACTTGATGAGCTACATGGAAGCAGCAGACGCCATTGTTTGCATGGGCGGCTACAACACTATCTGTGAAGTTCTCACCCTAAACAAACGGGCAGTCGTGGTTCCTCGCATTCAGCCAGTCAAGGAGCAATGGATTCGCGCTGAACGAATGGCAACTCTGGGTTTATTGAAAGCGATTCATCCGGATAGCTTAACGCCTCAACGGTTAATGGATGCCCTCTTAAACGAACTCAGCAGTGGGAGCAACCACCTTCCCGCTGTTTCCCGCTTAGATTTGAACGCACTCCCCCGGATTCAGCAGTATCTCTCCACACTGTTATCTAACGAAGTCCTATTAAATCAAGCTAGCTTTTCTTATCCGTCTTCTCT
>JAIUYC010000674.1 GCA_020216575.1 Coleofasciculus sp. S288
TGAGATATTAGATTATTTTGAAAATAACGAATTCGATAAGACAGGACTAGGGTGGGGATACGAATACGAGCCTTCAATTGATTGGATTTGCTGGCTGCTGATGGGAGGCGATCATGCTTGGATTTGGGCAAGGATTGTGAAGCGGCTAAGAACTGCCAAAATTGAAATCCCTCAGTAAATCCCTGGAGCGATTAGCCGAAGGCTAGCACGAAGCGATCGCCCAAAGGGTAGCGCCAAAGGCATCGCACTTCACACTCTACTCTAAATGTTGATTACTCACTCGTCCTATAGCTTTAAGCTAAAGAATCGAGACTTCATACTTCTGGTAAAAAGTCAAGGCAAAAGCCAGAATGATTAGAGGTGATACTGTACCTCTGTGAGTGGGAACACTAAGAGAGTAGCGCGATCGCTCTAACCAGTTTTCGGAAGTATTGAATGTCTCGCAACGAAGCGAACACCAGAAAAGAGTTAATCGATAAGGCATTAGAGAAGGCGGGATGGAGTCTGAATGATTCCAACCAGGTGGGCATTGAAATCCCAGTTGATGGCTATGATGCAGCACCTTGGAATGGGGTAACGGACTACTGCCTCTATCTGCCCAACGGGGAAGTAATTGCTGTTGTTGAGGCGAAGCGACAAAGCCGCGACCCACGGGTGGCTCAACAGCAGGTGAGGCATTATGTAACCGAGATTGAGAAGCACCAGAGTTTTCGTCCCTTTGCTTTTATGAGTAATGGGGATAGGACGTTTTTCTGGGATGTGGGGAATCAAAACAAGCGTCTGGTGGCTGGGTTTTTCTCCCTAACAGATTTAAAGAATTTGCTCTACATCCGCCAGAACAAAATTCCCCTGCAACAGTTGAGCGTTAATTTAGCGATCGCAAACCGCACTTACCAGCAAGAGGCAATTGGGCGGGTTAGTGAACGGTTTGATGAGGGGCATCGACGGGCGCTGGTGGTGATGGCGACGGGGACGGGGAAAACGCGCACGATTATGGCGTTGATTGAAGTGTTCCTGAGAGCGAATCAAGCGCGGACGGTGCTGTTTGTGGCGGATAGGGATGCGTTGGTGAGGCAGGCGCTAGACGACAATTTTAAGGTTTATTTGCCGAACGAGCCACGCGATCGCATCCGTACCTATAACGTTGATTACAGCAAGCGGCTGTATGTGGGAACGCTGCAAACCCTGGTTAAATGCCACAAAAAGTTCACCCCTGGCTTCTTTGACTTGGTGATTTTTGATGAGTCTCATCGCTCGATTTACAACCAGTTCCGGGAGGTAGTGGAGTATTTCGATGCGCGGATTATTGGACTGACGGCAACGCCAGCCGATTTTATTGAGCGCAATACGTTCCAGGTTTTTCGTTGCACTGGCAATCCTCCCGTTCCGACGTTTAATTATCCCTATCGAGATGCGGTTAATGAGGGCTATCTGGTCGATTACAGTCTTTATCAAGCACGGACTCATTTTCAACGGGAGGGGATTCGGGGGGCAAACCTTTCGGAAGAAGACCGCAATACGTTGATTGAGCAAGGGTTAGACCCGGATGAGATTGATTATGAGGGGACGGAGTTAGAACGCACTGTCAGCAATAAGGATACGTTGCGGAAACAGTGGGAAGAGATTCTGGAGGTTTGCCACAAGGATGAATCGGGGCAGTATCCCGGCAAGACGATTGTATTTGCGGTGAGTCAAAAGCACGCCCTGCGGTTGGCAAGCGTGTTTGAGGAGATGTATCCCCAGTATCCCGATATGGTACAGGTAATTACCTCCCAGATGGAACGCACGGATGATTTGATTGACCGCTTTAAGAAGGAAGAGATGCCTCGGATTGCCATTTCTGTGGATTTGCTGGATACGGGAGTGGATGTGCCGGAGGTGGTGAATCTAGTGTTTATGAAACCTGTCCACTCTCTCATCAAAATGCAGCAGATGATAGGACGGGGAACGCGCAGCCATGAAGCTTGTCGGTATTTGCATCGGCTTCCCAATGGGCGCAAGGATGAGTTTCTGATTATTGACTTCTGGGAGAATGACTTTGAGAAAGACCCCAGTGAGGAGACGGTTACTCAAAATCTGCCCGTTACGGTGAAAATTTTTAACACGCGGTTGAAGCTGCTGGAACATTATCTCAATGACCAGCAATCTGCTGATTGCCAGCAGGTGATTGCGGATTTACGGCAGCAGATTGGGCAAATTCCTCGCGATGCGTTTAGCGTCCAGCAGGTTTATGCTCAGGTTGAGCAGGCTTGGACGGATGGGTTTTGGCGGTATCTGACTCAGAGTAAGATTGATTTCCTTCGTACTCAGGTTGCGCCGTTACTGCGGTTTGTGGCGGGGGTGGACGTAGCTGAGGCGACGTTTACAAATAAGGTGGAACGGTTGAAGCTGGAAATTCTGGCGGATGGGGCAAAACCGGGGACGTTGGAATCGATTGCGGAGGATGTGAGTCGGTTGCCGGATTTTGTGTTTGAGGACTCCCAGCGTCAGGATTCGGCGAATTTTTGCTTGTCGCATCGACTGCGGACGGCGACACCCCAACAGTTGAATCGGGTGATTGCGGAGTTGGCAAGTCAGATGAAAAATCGGCGTCAGCGTCCCAGTTCGTTTGTTGAGATTGACTTGGCAGACCGGATTGCTACCAGTGGTTATATTACCTTGGGTGAGGGGGGAGAGCAGGTTTATATTGAGGAATATCGCCAGCGGGTTGAGGGGAAGGTGTTGGAGATTGTCGAGACTCACCCGACGATTGCGGCAATTCGGAATGGGGAAGCGGTGACGGACTTGCAACTGGTGGCGTTGGAGAGGAAGCTGCGGCAAGAGTTGGGTGGGGGGAACGTGCAGTTGTCGGAGTCGAATATTCGCAAGGCGTTTAATTTGAAGGTGAATAGTTTGCTGGCGTTTTTGCGGGAGTTGATGGAGATTGAGGCACTGCCGGATTATCAGGAGGTGGTGAGGCGGAATTTTGAGGAGTTTATTGTCCAGCGCCAGTTTAATGCGAATCAGATTCGGTTTTTAAGGGCGGTGCAGAATGTGTTTTTGAAGAATCGGCGGTTGGAGGTGGCGGATTTGTATGAGGAACCGTTGGATAGGTTTGGGGAGGATGCGGTTGAGAGGTGGTTTACGGAGGAGGAAGTGGGGGAATTGATTGAGTTTACTGGGCAGTTGGCGGCTTAAAAGATGATGGACAAGCCTTTAACGACTTTCTATATATTTCCTTATAGCTTCATCATTAATATCCATTAGAGTCAGTGCATTGGCAAAAATAATAGATAGAAGAACAATGACTTTCGATATATAGTCAATATCACCAAAAGCTTTAGCTTGTTCATGTATGCAGTCTACACATAAAGTCATTTTAGGAAAAAAATTATTATTAATAGTCGGATGCTTAACAGTACAGACGGCAACACTTTTATACCTTTTGTCACGTGTTTTATGAAAAAATGGCAAAGAACTCATTGTCGGAGAAATAGGATAGAAATGAACTACAAAAGAATTTTCAAGAGCATATCCGGCCAGACTACCTTCCTTAGGTAAAGATTCCTTTGTATACTGTGCTGTTAAAGTGCTATATCCAGTAAAAAATAACAAATTATCCTGATTCTTGTCTAGCCAATACAAACAAGCACGATAGTTAACTTTTGAGTCGTCTAAAAAAACATCAATAAATTCTTCAAGATATTTCCTTATAAATTCTTCAAACTCTTGAATGTTTTTCCTGTTTGTAAACTGATATTCACATAAATTATTATAGGCTGCGCCTATAAATTCCATCACCTGATTTCTCTGTAGGATATACTTAGGAGCTAGTCTTTGGTCAATTTCTTGGGTAAATCTTTTATTACCTTCCTGAATAGCGACTGCAATAAAAGGCAATGTT
>JAIUYC010000675.1 GCA_020216575.1 Coleofasciculus sp. S288
AGCACCACAAGAAGCAATAGCAGGTTGTAAATTAGTCAATACTAGCTTGAGTACGGAATTGCCGCCAGTTGGTTCAAATTCTTGACGGCTTGTTCCTACCCGATAATAGGCTAGCAAGTCCTGAATCTGCTGCCGTCCGAGAGTAGCTGCATTCACAATAAAATCAAGGTATTGACTAGTCTCGGTGTCGAGACAATAGCCTTGGAATTTCTGAGCCAACAACTGCGTGAACGAATTTAAATTCCTCAGCAGTTCTTGTAAATTCTGGGAGACTACATCGGCAAATTGTGTTAGTTCCCTGTTGGATTTTACCAGCTCCTCGTTCAACTTCTGTAGTTGCTGCTCGGTCTGCTTGAGTGCGGTAATGTCAGTGATTGTGCCAACAAAACCGCTCACTTCACCACTGTCTTCAATTTCGGCTGCTACCTGACCAAGCACCCAAGTCGTTACACCATCGGAACGCTCAAACCGATACTCGTGGTAAGACCGTTGGTTCTCTGTTGCCATCTGATACCATTGGGCTATAATCCACTGTCGATCAGCCGGATGGATAGCAGGAGACCAACTCTCGCCCAGTGCTTCGGATGGCGTTAATCCAGTGATCTCACACCATCGTTCGTTGACGTAGAGGTATTGTCCCTTGGTGTCGGTGCGGAATATCCCAACCGGGGATATTCTTGCCAGAGTGGAGTAGCGACGTTCGCTCGCCCGTAACGCTTCCTCTGCCTGCTTGCGCTCTGTAATGTCACGAGACACGCCTACCGTCTGGACAACCTGCCCAGAAGCATCTCTAATTGCACTCTTAACCGTGCTGAACAATCGTTCAACTCCATCGTAGCGAACAACGGGTTCCTCTATACTTAGGGTCAGCCCAGTATTAAACACATAAGCATCGTCTTTCAGGTACTGTTGCGTATACTCAGGGTTAACTCTGGGTGCATCAATGATGCCTTGCAACTGTTCCATTGTCATTCCATAATAGTCACGAAATGCCTTGTTGGCATAAATAATCCTCGATTCTGAACCTTTGCATAAAATTAAGTCGGGAATGGCATCAAGAATTTGCTGATATAGGGCGGTTGTATCGGCTAATTTTTGTTCTATAAGTTTGCGATCAGTGATGTTACGAGCTACCTTTAATACAGACCCAATTGTCCCATCGGGGTTAAACTCAGGAACAATCCGAGATTGATAATATTGAATACCGTCTGGTGTGGGAAAGGCGAACTCAATACGTCGTTCTTGCCCAGTGATAAATACGGATTGGATAGCTTCTTGGAAGAAGGTAACTATCTCTTCTGGCATTTCCAAATCTTGATGAGTCTTGCCAATGAATGCTTCTGGCGGGATGCCCGTTGCTAGTTCTGCCGCTGGATTAACATACAGGTGGCGCAGTTCGTGGTCAAACCGACCAATAACGTCAGGAGAATTTTCCACTAAAGCTCTAAAACGTTCTTCACTTTTTCTTAATTCTTCTTCTATCCGCTTGCGCTCTGTGATGTTAGTCGCTGCACCTAAAATTTCCTTAGGCTTCCCGTCCTCTGTTCTGGCGAACACAGTATCCCGACTGTAGAACCAACGATATTCACCATTTTTGTGTTTCATCCGGTACTCAAACTCAAATATCTCGCCATCAGTAGCTGTCTGAAGTTGTTTGAGATAATTTGGGAATTTTGCCAAATCATCCGGGTGCATGAGCTTGGGCAACATGTCCGCTCCCATGTGCTGGACTTCTTCTGGTGTGTAGCCAATACTCGTGTAGAGTTCACGGTTATAGTGGAAACTTCGTTGTTCTATCAAATCATAAACATACAAAATATTAGGATGCGTCTCAATGATTGCAGAAAGCAAACGCTTACTTTCTTGTAGTTCTTCTTCTACCCTCTGGCGCTCTCTGAGTTCCTTAGTAAGCCGTGTATTTTGTTCAATAAGTTGCTTAAACAGACGACGAAAGTGCAATTTGATTCTCGACACGAGCCAAAACCTCTTCTGCTTGAAACGGTTGGGTTAGGCAGCATCTGAAATTTGCAAAAGTAGTGCAATCCGAAGAACTCACTTCCCTCTAGCAGTAGGCGAGACGCCTGCACTACGAACGATAAATTTACAAAAATGGGATGCTGCCATTGGGTTATGTAGTCTACCCCGTCAGCCTCAACAGCACAAGAGACCATTTCGTTAACGAAATGGTAATTTATTATTGACGGGCTATCTGTAGCAAACCTGAGCTAATTGATATAAAACTGACCAGCCAGAATTAACATTCGGCAGCAGATGCAACTCGCACAATATTGCCCGTAGCTATCAGTAAACCCGCCAGTGCTACGCCTGCTGCTGGATTATTACGCTACATAAGCTGGCGTGCAATTAATAAATCTTTCGGGGGATGCCAAGCTGCTTAACAGCGTTGTTTTTTCCATTTTGAAGGGCTTACCAACCCCATGTTCCAACTCCCCCCTTGAACGGGCCGACAATATCACTTGTAATCCAACCCCCGTAAAAATTCCCTGGCTGTGGCTGCACGAGTTCACGATTAACGTAACAAGCATCCATTAAATGGGCATAGAAGGCGATATAGTCCTTGATGGAAGCAAAGGTTGGTGTGGGACTTGGATAAGACCAGCCCGCGTTAAGAGCCTGCTTGTCACCCACGATAACGGTATAGTAAACTGCTCGACCCTTCCACTCACAAAACGACCCTTGATTGGTTCTGACCAAATACTCCATCTTGATGTCTTCCGGAGGAATGTAGTAGACGGGTGGATGGCTGGTTTCCAGAACGCGCTGGGAACGGTGGGTGTCTGCGATCGCAACACCATTGAAGATAATCTGAAGGTGCTTGGGCGAATCCTCAAGGCGGGGCGGACGCGGATAATCCCAGACAGACTCTTGACCGGGCTTGGGTTCAATGCGGCGATTGTTCATTGTCGTCAGTCTTTCACGCGAATCGGTAATTCCTGCTTGTCTCACAATGGCTATTCTAAAGGAGTCGCAATCGCCTTTGTCCTACCGTGAACGAGTGACACTTGTTGTCTATCCTAGATTGAAATCAAGATCTTCTCCCCATCTCCCCCATTCCCCTATCGTCATATCCAACATCTGACTTAGAGTACAGGCATCTTTGGGATGAGTTCGCGATCGCCCCTAGTGCAGCGTGGCGGAAATAACTATTCAGTTGAAAAAGTTTAAAAAGCTTACTGTACAAGCTTTCTTTCATAAAAGCCTTCTCCTCTGCCCGATTGGTGAGCCTGTCGAACCACTGCCTTCTGCCTTCTATCACTAGTCTCCTGCGCAACTATCTACGAGACGAATTCGCATCCTCTCATTTCCTGTACAATGTAACGAAATGCGAAAATTGCATTAAAAAACGTAACTATTGCATAGATAAGTCAGCTTTATAGTGAGGCTGCATCTCTCTTTTGCCTTAGAAGCTGTCACTTTTTGTGACAATTTCTAACGTTTTGTGGGTGATAGCCCTCAACGATTGCTCTTAGTGATGAGGAATGTCATGTCTGACTACCTTTCCAACCATGTAGAAGAAGTAGACCTAGAGAGAAGATTACAAAAGCACAAAAATCTTCTCGGGTTACTTTCAATAGCAGCAGGGCTGATTTTTCTTCAGGGCTACATGATTGCCCCTCTCATCCCGCGCCTCTCAGAGATTTTCCAGGTTCCAGAACAGGAAATTGGTCTGATCGTTCCAGCCTACATGCTCGCCTACGCCTTGGCGGCTCTGTTTTATGGTTTACTATCAGATCGCTTTGGGCGCTGGCCAGTGATACGGGCTTCGCTGTTTATTTTCGTTCTATTTACGGCGCTAACTGCCACGGCGCAATCTGCAACACAGATGGTTGTCTGGCGGCTGTTGACAGGATTGGGGGCTA
>JAIUYC010000676.1 GCA_020216575.1 Coleofasciculus sp. S288
GTGCAGCACATCTATCCGAGGACATGCTGTAAGCCTATTTTAGGAGAGCGATCGCTTCTCGTAGAACGCCCGCCAAGAAATCCAATCTACTCCTTAACGCTCAGCAATTTAATACCCTCGAAAGAGTAAAGCCTGATACCAACTGGGCTACTGTCATAGAAACCCACGGATTCGACAAGCAAGCCTCGTGCCACTACTACAAGTTGTGCTTTTATTGCTTGCGGTCAATCGAGAAGAGATACTTAGGAGCAAAACATTATGAACAACGAGTCAAAACCAATCCTTCCGGAAGATCCGAGAGAAGCTGAACCTGGAGGAGGAGCTCCAGGAAATAACCACTACGGAGTGCAAACAGCACAAACCACAGCCGTAAATCCCCCGGATGAAGAGATTCCATCTGGAGCTAATGCAGAACTGAGTAGAGAGCAAGTTGAGGCGCTAAGAGAGCAAGAAGAAGGAACGGGTTTAGATACTACAGGTGGCTATACCTTGGACGAGTCAGGACGCCTCGATAACTATCCGGTTGAGCCAGAAATGTACATTGAAGAGAATTGACACGCCGCCGACTAAAGTACAACGGATTAAGGGCTGAAGTCTCAATCGCGGGATGAATCTACCCACTTAGTATTTAAGGGAGATCATTGACACTACCCTCTACATCAGCCATAGCCATTACAGCTACAGCTTCCTGCAAACTTTAGCCCCTTCTCCCAATCGGAGAAGGGGAGCAAGTCTTCAAATTGGTGCAACATGTGCTGGAAGAATTCGGGGAGACAATACTGCACTGCCTAGATCGGCTCACTTCCATTTTATGCGCTCTTAATGAGAGGAAACGCCACACCACCGTTAGCGGTAAGTGGTTAGTAGTTAGTAGGAACAAGGGTTCAAATTACCGCGAAACATGCCGTTTTATCTCCACTAACCACTACCTACTAACTACTAACTTGATTTCCCAGCTTGATTAGCTAATTCCACCACTTTGCTAAAGCTCGATGGATCGATTACTGCTAGTTGAGCAAGCATCTTGCGATTAAGCTGGATGTTTGCTTTTTTGAGCAAACCCATTAGTTGGCTGTAGCTCACGCCCTGCTGGCGTGCTGCTGCGTTGATGCGAGTAATCCAGAGGCGTCTAAAATCCCGCTTGCGCTTGCGGCGATCGCGGTAGGCGTTCCGTAGCGCCTTCATTACCTGCTGATTGGCAGTCCGAAACAGTTTTGAGTGGGAACCTCGGAATCCCTTGGCAAGTTTGAGAATTTTTTTGCGTCGTTTGCGAGCGACGTTTCCGCGTTTTACCCGTGTCATGGTTAGTTGTTGGTTGTTAGTTGTTGAAAACTAGTTTTTCACTGGGGTGCTTTCTCATAGAGGTAGGGGGAAAATTCTTTATTTCTTCCCCAGCACCTTCTTCCTATAGATACGGCAGCATTAGGCGCACATTCTCGGCGTCGCGCTCATCCACTAGCGCCATATTAGACAAGCGCTGCCGCCGCTCTGAGCTTTTATGTTCTAGCATGTGGTTTTTATAAGCTTTGCGGCGTAGAATCTTACCACTGCCAGTAACTCGAAAACGCTTTGCCGCTGCTTTGCGGGTTTTTAGTTTGGGCATTGACCGATGTAAATAATAACACAATCTATAATTTTACTCCTATTCACGCCAGTACAGCAAAGTACAAGAGGTTGTAGGTAGGCGTCATGAACTGCGTAGACCAGAACGCATAAAAATTTCTCTCCCCCTGCTGAAGGGAACTCCCCCTATCTATTTTCAAAACAGCCACCCACGGGCTATTGCCCGCAACAAAGGGATGAAAATTACTCTCCTCTGACCCCCGTTGGACTTCGGCGCGAGCGCTCAGGGTTCGACTTGAGCGCGGCAACTGAGCTTGTCGAAGTTCAGCCGAAAGTCGAGCGCTGACGCTCTCTTGAGCCTGACTCCTATTTTCAAAACAGGCGATCGCTAATTTTTCCTGATCAAAGCGTCAGTCTTAACCACATATTGCAGCAAACCTTCGCAGGCATCTAAGAGTAAATCAATTACCCTGTCAAATCCTTCTGATCCGCCGTAGTAGGGGTCGGGAACTTCTCGTTCGGAATGATGGGTGGCAAAATCACACATCAGTCTGACTTTGTCCCGATACTTTCGAGCAGGGTCGAGGGAGAGAATATCCTCGTAGTTTTCCCGATCCATCGCCAAAATTAGGTCAAACTTCTCAAAATCAGACATCTGAAACTGCCTTGCTTTTCCCGTGAGTGGAATCCCACGGCGATCGGCAGCAGCCGCCATGCGCCGATCAGGGGGAGAACCAATATGATAACCACCCGTACCCGCTGAATCGCAGATAATGCTCTCACTCAGACCCGCTTGTTCAATCAAGTGATTCATAATATTCTCCGCAGAGGGAGAACGGCAAATATTTCCAAGACAAACAAAGAGTAACTTGCAAGGCATAGGTATAATAATGAGCTTTGACGCTATTGGAACACCGAAACTAGTAAACTCAGAAGTTGCAATGGGAGCGAGTCAAAATCAAACAACCAACCGACAAGGAACGGGGCATAAATCGCCAGCCAGACTACAACAAACATTCCTCACTTCTGTATTCTGACTCCTGTGGTCAATTGGAAGCTTGTACGTTTGGGTTGGGCGAACGCTGCCAGCCACCTTGTCCACCCCTCGTCGGTTCTTAGCTGCACCAGTGTTAAGTTTAGCAACGAAGCTGCCCGATATTGCTGTTACTCCCCAGATAACGGATGCTAAATTCAGGCTCAGGCATGGAAACGCTCATGCTAACGAAAGCTCACTGGTCACCCAAAAAATGTAGTAGTGAAGGGATAACTTCCCATTTAGAAAGGTGATTCAAGGAAAATCTTTGATGTTCAAGTCGCGCCGTCGCTCTTACCGAAAGTCGTATCGACAACCATTTCCGTTGGTGTGGCTTCTCCCAACTATCCCGCTAGTCTTGATTTTCCTGGAACTAGCAATACGGCTCATTGTTGGTATTACGGGCAATAGTGACGAGTTGGCAGTCTACGAGGGTGAACCAGCAATTGTTACTGCTTACCGCCTCAAGTTCCAGGGTCAAAACCAACAACCCTATGATGGTTTATCAGACCGTGGACAGCTTGCGGTTCAACGGCATCTCGCAGGTGGCTACGGTTTAGTTGGAAATCAAAAGAATCAGTTTTGGCGTATTAACGAGCAGGGATTCCGCGACGACAACCCCGTTCCTTTAAAAAAAACCAAAGGCGAAATTCGGATCTTTCTTTTAGGTGGCTCCACAGCCTTTGGTCAAGGGAATGCCAGTAACCAGTCCACAATAGCCAGCAAGCTGGAAGCCCGCCTTAACGAACGGATAGCGCAGCAAAGGCGTTCTCCAGAGAAATACCGACCGGCCGTTCTGCCGTTCTACAAACCGGACTTGATCAAAGCACTTGCTCTGCCAATACCACTTCAAGATGGTCAGTATCGTGTGATCAATGCAGCTGTCCCCGGTTATACCTCTGGAAATGAACTGGCTCAGTTAGCCCTCCAGATTTTGCCCTACAGTCCAGACGCAATCATAGTTTTGAATGGTTATGGGGACTTAATGTTGCCCAGTAACAAAACCATAACAGATATTCCGAATGTAGATGCTTTCCTCAACAACTCGCTCGGACATTTTTGGACTCACCTCAGTCGGCAGTTGAAGCAGTCGCTCTCAGACTCATACTTAGTAAAAGTTCCCCAATACTGGCTCTTTCATCCTCAGCCATCCGTAAGTCGGTTAAGTCTTCTGGCGACTGATGAGACAGCGTCTCTAGAGCGACAGCTTACTACTAACTCGGCTGAATTGGAGCGTCGGGTAGCACGATACAGAGAGAACCATAAGCGAATGGTTCGTTTGTT
>JAIUYC010000677.1 GCA_020216575.1 Coleofasciculus sp. S288
CCTTTGAGTTCCCTGTAAACAAAGTCAAATAAGCGATCGCCACTCACTTGCCCCTTCTCATCCGCATTCTCGGCGGCAAGTCCTTTGAGAATTGCTTGTGTAAAAACACCGTGTTCTACACCTTCATAAGCTTTTTCAAATCCACGACAAGCCGTAATTAGATAGTAATCTCGCTTGGTATTGAACGCTGTGAACGTTGGCTCTAACAATTTCCGTTCCAGTAACGTTCCAGCGTAACAGCAATCCAGCATGACGACCAGACTACTGAGGTCAGATTCCACCATCAGAGCATTCAAATGCCTTAAGGGAATTGCATTCCGTCCATCCTCAGCGCAATCCGACGTTGCGAGATACCCCTCCTCCACTCCCATGCAACTAGACACTGGGAAGCCATGCCCCGCAAAGTAAACCACCGCTTCATTCTTCGCTGCCTGTTCCAAGAGAAATGTTCTCAGTGTATTGCCCAGTTCCTTGCCCGTGATCTTTTTGTCGCCTGAAACCGCCCAACGACGCTCATCCTGGAGCCACTTGGCAGGTAAGCGTTTAACCTCCTGAAAATTTCCCTGTCGTTCTAGAAGCTGCGCGATCGCTTCAGCATCGGTGACAGCCTTCTCCAGATTGCAGAAGTTATTATAGGCAGCGATTCCTATCACCAGTGCATATCGAGCCATACTGCCCAACCAGGCATGCAAACGTTTTAGATTATCCTTACCACCATAACAACCCGCAAATTCACGAGGCTACTCATGTCTGAAGTAGAACGCCTGCTTGTTAAAGAAAACGGTCAAGAGTACGAGCTTTTTATTGAGTCAAAAACCGACTACGATGTACCAGAGTCAGACGAAGAAGAGCCTACAACCCGCGCCCTTCGACCTACAGTTGATATTCAGAAAGTTCACCAGAGAATTCAAAACTATACTAAATTTGCGCTTGGAGCGTTTAAGAATTTTACTGACGCTCAAGTTGAAGAAGTCACGATTAAATTTGGCATCAAGCTAGCTGGACAAGCTGGAATTCCCTTCGTAACACAAGGTTCTGCTGAAAACCATTTTGAAATTGAGGTTAAGTGTAAGTTTCCCGATAAGCTCTGATGCATCTAAGGAAAGCCTGTCACAATAGCAGGGGAGCAGGGGAGATATATATCGTGTCCTCTTCCCCTCAGTCGCACCCCCTAACCTCCCTAGTTCGGGGCTTCCCACGAAACCGCTAAAATAGAGCAGAATTGTTGCAATCACATCGCCAACAAGAACTCATGACAACTGCGGCAAGGGTTAAAACTCAGTACGAAGCAATCATTGGTCTAGAAACCCATTGTCAGCTAAGTACCAAAACCAAAATTTTTTCGTATTCCTCTACAGAATTTGGTGCCCCGCCAAACACCCACATCGACCCCATTTGTCTGGGATTGCCGGGGGTGTTGCCCGTACTCAATCAAAAGGTGCTGGAGTACGCTGTTAAAGCGGGTTTGGCACTCAATTGCCAAATTGCACCGTATAGCAAATTTGACCGCAAACAGTATTTTTATCCCGATCTCCCTAAAAACTATCAGATTTCTCAGTACGACCTACCAATTGCTGAGCATGGTTGGTTGGAAATTGAACTGACTGACAGCGAGGGGAACCCAATTCGCAAGAAAATTGGCATCACTCGCCTGCACATGGAGGAAGATGCGGGGAAATTGGTGCATGCCGGAAGCGACAGGCTTTCGGGTTCCACTTACTCCCTAGTCGATTTCAACCGGGCTGGCGTCCCCCTGATCGAAATTGTCTCAGAACCTGACTTGCGTTCCGGTCAAGAGGCGGCAGAATATGCTCAGGAATTGCGCCGGATTGTACGCTACATCGGCGTCAGCGACGGGAACATGCAGGAAGGTTCTCTGCGCTGCGATGTCAATATTTCCGTGCGTCCCGTCGGGCAGAAGGAGTTTGGCACGAAAGTCGAAATCAAAAACATGAACTCCTTCAACGCCATTCAAAAGGCGATCGAATACGAAATTGATCGCCAAATTGAAGCCGTTGAATCTGGGGAACGCATCATCCAAGAAACCCGACTCTGGGAAGAAGGCAGTCAGCGCACGATTAGCATGCGAACCAAGGAAGGTTCCAGCGACTACCGCTACTTCCCCGAACCCGACTTACCTCCCCTTGAGGTATCCAAAGAGCAGTTGGAGCAATGGCGTAGCGAACTCCCTGAACTTCCTGCCCAGAAACGGCATCGTTATGAAAGTGAGTTTGGGCTTTCTGCCTATGATGCCCGCGTGTTGACAGACGATCGCCAAGTCGCAGAATATTTTGAAGCAGTTGTTGCGGATGGCGCAAGTCCTAAGCAAGCGGCTAACTGGGTGATGGGAGATATCGCCGCTTATCTCAATACGGAGAAATTAACCATCAATGAAATTGCGCTCAAACCCGCTATCTTGACAGAACTGATTGCGCTGATTGACGACAACACGATTAGCGGGAAGATTGCCAAGCAAATTCTCCCGAAACTCCTGGTTGAAGGAGGTTCTGCTCGGAAAACCGCTGAAGAAATGGGTCTGCTGCAAATCTCTGACCCCGATGCGATCGCCGCTATCATTGATGAGATACTCGTCGCGAATCCCGATAAACTCGAACAGTATCGCAATGGCAAAACCAAGCTGCAAGGCTTCTTTGTCGGAGAGGTGATGAAGAAAACCGAAGGACGAGCTAACCCGAAGCTGACAAACCAAATCCTAAACCAGAAGCTGAAGGGCTAATAGCGCTACTTTGGCAGTCAAAAGTACGGGCGGGTTTATTGAATTGAGCTGTGGGAAGCAGACATCTTGGCGAAACCCACCCCTACGAATCTTCAAAGTTTTGAATTTGGAGTTTTGAGTTTTGAATTTTTAACTCTTTATTCATAACTCAAAACTCATAGTTCAAAACTCTCATAATATTGGCCTACTCATTACCTGGCTCCTGAATTGAAATGGCAAAGAGAATACCCTTAAGTTTATGCCTCTGGCTCGGCGTCATCTCTGTTGCGGTTTCTACCCAAACCGCGATGACTACATCCCCGACTACTCCCCAGACACAACCCATCGCTCAGCAAGGTATTGCTGAAATCATTGCTCAGAATGCTACCGAACTAACTGCATCGGAACAAGTTACTCTGACTCTCGAAGATTTACCCTCTGGATTTGCCGAACTTCCACCCGAGTTGGCAGCCGAAGTCGCCTCCCGGTTGGACACTCTCAAGGAACAACTGGGACAAAACAGCCTTAAACCCGACAACTTTTTTGCCTTCGTCAATCAACAAAATTTCCAACTTGTTTTTGGATTTACAGGTAAAATCCCTGATGAGGCGGGACAGGCAAGCTTTGATGCAAGCGTGCAACAGTTCAAGCAACCCGAAGCTCAGGAACAGATGGTGAGCCAGTTGCGAGAGAGGCTAAAAAATTTCGGGGAAATTAAGATTACAGAGTATAGCGCAATTCCCGAACTAAACACCCTTGCCAATGCTTCAACTGGACTAACGCTGGGATTAGAGATGCAAAAGCAACCTTTACGTTTGGATTTCGCTGCATTTCGCCGCAATTCTGTGGGAGTGTTTACGGCTGTGATGTATGCCAAGGGCGAACAACCAGCGATAGGGGTAGAGGGGGTGGCACAGAAGCTGGACGATCGCATTGTAAAGTCATCTGCTGACGTGAATGGTTCTTCCTTGGAAAGAGTTGGGCAGTAAGCGGTTACCCATCCGAGCAAAAAAGCGATCGCGCTTCAGGAGATATTCTGGTTAGTTGATGACTCTAATCAAAAGAACGAAAGAAATGACATCTACCAAGCCTCAACTGCACAAGCAAATATCTCTAATCGCAATCGCCGGAATTGGTTTGGGTGTGGCTACCATCAAT
>JAIUYC010000678.1 GCA_020216575.1 Coleofasciculus sp. S288
AAGGGATCGCATATCTGCAACTGCGGTAGCAACTCGACTTTCTCTGGGTTCACAGATTCACAAGCCGCACGGGCAAGTGCAGCAGGTTCAAGAAATAGTTCGAGTAATGGCACTTCGCGATCGACTTGTGTCTTAGGCAAGGATTGAGTAGCCGGGAGAATGGCAATCTCTCCCTTGGCGTAATCTACCTGCTTCCAACGTCCATCGAGCAGATAGGTGGCACGAAAATCATCTAGAGCAATCAGGATAAAGTGCTGACGGAGGTAAGTTTCAGGCATTTCGTCAGCGGGTTCTAGCTCGTAGATGAGGTTCAAACCATCCCATCCTGCCTCGAAGCTGGAGAGGAGGTGTAAGTGTACAGGAGATTCGCTGCTGGACACGGCAGGCATTAGCTTTAATTCACTGTTTTCAATTTATCAGAATTTAATCGTCGCTATTGTAGCTAGGTTATGCTGGTTTACGTGCAATGAACGCTGCATGTGCTCTTGGCAGAGCGTACTCACCGTAACTACGCATCGTTTGAATCTGAAAGCCTACTTCACTCAATTTTCTTGCAATATCTGTTGCTTCGTATAACTGCACATGGTGGACTTCATCATCCCGCCTGTAGTATTCCCCCTCCTTTCGGAAGGTGATAATCCGACGGGTTAACGTCCGTTTCTCTCGATTCTCCTCCTTTTCAACTAGTACAATCCAATCCTCTCCTTCAGTGAACCCTTTAGTTGGGCTTTCTTGTATCACCTGTCCGGGTTCTGCAATATCAAAAACGAAGACACCTCCAGGAGTTAACGCGCTATAGATGCGGCAGAATAGATCAATTAGTGTTTGGCAATCGTTGTCTGGATCGAACAAGTAGTTAAGGCATTCACCAACCGATGTCACTGCATTGCATGGCGGAATGTCAGCCTTGAACAGTGATTCGATCCGAAACTCAGCATCTGGCACTCTCTTTCGTGCAATAGCAATCAACGACTCGGAGATATCAACTCCGAGTACCTGATAATAAGCCTTCGTGAGTTCTTCCGCCCATAATCCGCTTCCGCAACCCAAATCCACAACTAAGCCTTCGTGTATCTTGCTTTGATGTAGGATTTCCAATATGCCAGGAGCGGATTTGAGTGCGTAATCAGCGAAACCGACATCATGAATAAAGGCGAGGTCTTCTTTGTAAAAGTCTTTCATATTGCGACTTTACCACCAGGAGTCTAACACTTATTAGTCAGACCATCTAAGCTGAGGGAACAATCCGCAAATCGACAAGCAGGAGTCGGTGAGCCGAGCCAGTATCTGCTCCTGTCCGAATGTCAATAACTTTGAGTTTTGGGCTTAATAAACAGTGATCGATTTCAGCGTTAGTAACGACACCGTTTACATTCCTAGTGAGGGCTTGGTGCAAGACTCCCTATGAACCAAGTACACGACAAGAATGAAAATTCTTTCCCCTGACTCCTGACTTCTGACTCCTATTTTCAAGCTAGGCATCAGCGCACATTCCGATCAAAGTCCTCGCGTCCCTCCTCCAAATTGGCAGGAACACCGTTGGGGTAAGTCTGGGCAATCAAATTCTGAAGTCGTTCAATTCGATTACCAGGGTTGGGATGAGTACTGAAAAACTCCGGCGGTGCTCCTCCCTGTCTGGCAGAACCCAGGATCTGCATGAGTTCGACTAATCCTTTCGGATTGTAACCTGCTTGCGTCATAAACCGAAATCCAAGCTGGTCGCTTTCCAATTCATCTTCGCGCCCGTACCGCAAGCTAACCAGTTGATTGATTGCCTGTGCCAAAATTGCGGCTTGCCGCGCACTGTCGGGAGAATCACTTGCGGCAATGCCAACAGCGTTAACTAACGCCGCCCCAAGTTGCTGCTTAGCCAAATGTTCCGCCGCATGTCGCCCTACCACATGCCCCACTTCGTGTCCCAACACTCCTGCCAACTGCGCTTCTGAATTGAGACGACTGAGTAAAGCGGCTGTAATAAAAACCTGTCCCCCTGGTAGAGCAAACGCATTGATGGTTCGACTGTCTCTGAGCAAATGGAATTCAAAGGGATAGGGGGATTTCGAGGCATCTGACTGCTGCACTACCTGTTCTCCCACGCGATCAATATAGGCTTGGAGTGTTTCATCTGGGTAAAGCCCCCCGTGTTGTGCTGCCATCTCTTGGCGTGCCTGTACTCCAAGTACCACTTCCTGGCGGGGGGTAAGCTGTACTCGTTGCTGTTCCCCGGTTATTGGGTTGTGTGAAACATTGCTACAGTAGCTTATGAACCCAAACAGCGCAAATAAAAGTCCGATCGCCAAGCGAAATAGTAGCCTCTGCACTTATCCTCTCCCAACGTATTGGCGAGCACAGTATCATGCTGAACACGACTCTTACATCTACCAGAAGGATACTGTTAAATTAACTGATGTTATAACGGCAACTAATTTCTGTGAACTTGCATTAGGATAATCACCATCACTTATCTACTCAGGCATCCTAGCGATGGCGTTCCATATTTTAGTTGTAGAAGATGAGGCTAAGCTGGCAAAGTTCATTGAACTGGAACTGAAGTATGAAGGTTATAACGTCAGTGTGGCTTCTGATGGATTTGCCGGCTTAGCAGCGGCACGAGAATCTCATCCCGATTTGATCGTTCTCGATTGGATGCTGCCGGGAATATCGGGGCTGGAAATCTGCCGACGCCTGCGCACGACAGGGGATAAAGTTCCGATCATCTTATTAACTGCCAAAGATGAAATTAGCGATCGCGTTGCGGGTTTAGATGCAGGTGCCGATGACTACGTCGTCAAACCCTTCAGCGTGGAGGAATTGTTAGCCCGAGTGCGGGCGCAACTGCGACGCAATCAAGAAGAAAATCCAGATCGCCTGGAATTTGCCGATCTGAGTTTAAACCGCACCACCCGGGAAGTCTATCGCGGCGATCGCTTAATTGAACTCACTGCCAAAGAATTTGACTTATTAGAATACCTCCTCGCCCATCCTCGGCAAGTCCTGACTCGCGACCAAATTCTAGAAAAAGTCTGGGGCTACGATTTTATGGGGGACTCCAATATCATCGAGGTTTACGTTCGCTATTTACGACTCAAACTCGAAGCCAATAACGAAAGCCGTCTCGTTCATACCGTGCGGGGAGTCGGCTATGTGCTGCGCGAATCTCAATAGCTGAAACGCATGTGAATTCGGGGGTGAAGTTTCGCCTCTACTCGTTTTCCCCCCTTAAGGTGTTGTTCCACAATCGTTGGCACATCATTCGGCTGGACTCGGCAATACCAAGTCTCTTCCGGAACAATCCGCACTGTCGGACCGGAACTGCACTGCCCCTGACACCCCGTACCTTTCGCTGTAAAGCCGTTCGTATCAGCCTTCTCAAAGGCAGCAAGAACTTGCGCCGAACCTGCGGCTTGACAAGACCGATGCTGGCAGACTAGGATACAGCGCTCGTCTAATTTTGAACACGTCTGTTCGGAACCTGTTTCCACTTGTTTATTGGGCTGAATCCTATAACGTTTCACGCTTCTATCTTAACGGCATGCATCAAACTTGCTAGGCTTCTCAGAGCCGAGCAGATGCCAGCCAGTCCTTTGGTTTGAGAGCTGGAGTTCTATCTATTCCGGTAAATCACTATCAAAAATACCTAGAAGCTGAGAACCCCTCTGATGAAAGCGAGGGGATGAAAGCGACTTAGGGCTTTAGCCCAACGTATCCGCTACTTACCACGTTGATTCTCAATATACCTTTTGACTACCTCCGTACTGACTTGACCTGTTGTTGCCACGAAATAGGTTGGAGTCCATAACGCAGGTAGTTTTTTTAGTTCTGGAAACTCTTTTCTTAGATGATGTGAAGCTCTGCCCTTTACCCACCGTG
>JAIUYC010000679.1 GCA_020216575.1 Coleofasciculus sp. S288
CAAGCAGTTCGCCAGTGCCACCGCCATGAATTGCAGAGACGGGGAAGGGTTCACCCAAGCCGAGGTTCCAAAAGTCGGCGGCTTGAATGATCCCCTGCTGAGGAGATTCGCATTTGTTGACAGCGAGGAGAACAGGGACAGGGTGTTGGCGCAACCATTCTGCGATCGCTTCATCGCCACCAGTCGGTCCCGTCTGACCATCTACTACAAGTATTGCAGCACTTGCTTCTGATAGCGCTGCCATCGCCTGTTCCCGAATCAAGGGCAAGAATTCAGTATCATCATGAAAGACTAAGCCCCCGGTATCGACAATTTGAAATTCGCGGTTTAACCAGAAGGCAGGACGATACGTGCGATCGCGGGTTACTCCCGGCTCGTCATGGACAATCGCATCAGTCACGCCTGCCAAACGGTTGACCAGGGTTGATTTGCCCACATTTGGGCGTCCAATAACAGCAACAATTGGCAAAGCCATAACCGCATCCCCATGAGCAAGCAAAGTAAAGCCGGACGCAAATTCTACGTCCCTATGCTCTCATTGTAGCTAGTAGCTGTGATATGGCAGTTCTCAATTGGCTGAAATACAGCCTGTTTATAGGGACACGGCAATGTCGTGTCCCTACTGTATCTTAGCAAAATTACTTAATTTTGAATCTCTGTAAATACTATCCTGTATAATTTACAACATTTAAATCCAGATTTCTACCTGGAAGATTCAACCGCATATAGTGCTGATCAAAACAGCTATAAGGCTAAGAGATGAGTTTAATACGAAACTCACCCCCTTGGGAACACAATGAACTTTGGTTTAGCCATTAGAAAATACATCTCTGGAGGTATAGCATTTTCGCTTAGGGACTTGCAATGTGTTATTTAGAACACATAATAATTGGCTAACCTCAGCTTTTTATAGCTTTAATCGATAACCCCTCTAAGCCTTGGGGAGACAGTAATGTTAAAGATAAAAAAGTTTGGATGGTTGTTTACCATCTCACTTGTTGTTGTCCTGACAATTAATTTTATTGTCGGTCATGGTGGAGTCAATAAAGCGATTGCCCAATCATCAGGAGGAGGGAAAGAAACCTTGGTGATGGTCACTTCAGCGGACTATCCACCGTATGAGTTTCGAGAAACTGCTACAGGCAGTAATGAAATTATTGGCTTTGACGTTGATATCGCGAAATACATTGCCAACGAGCTAGGGTTTGAACTGGAAATTCGAGATTCAGACTTTAATGGCATCATTCCTGCCCTGCAATCAAGACGCGCCGATTTTGCAATGGCTGGCATGACTCCCACAGCCGAGCGTAGACAAAATGTAGATTTTTCTGAGATTTACTACGAAGCCAGAAACACGATTGTTGCTAAAAAAGGGAGCAATTTAACCCAATCAGAAGATTTGGCAGGCAAAACAGTTGGTATACAGCTAGGTTCAATTCAGGAAACAGAAGCGAAAAAAATTGCTGAAACCGTTAAGGGCATAACGATAAAACCCCTGAATAAAACGAGTGAGATCATCCAAGAGGTCAAAGCCGGTCGGATTGATGCTGCCATTATTGAAGATACGATCGCCAAAGGTTTTGTAGGCTCTAACCCGGACTTGGAGTTTAATACAATTCCCAATGCCGAAGAAGCGGGTTCTGCCATTGCCTTTCCTAAAGGCTCGGAACGAGTTGATGATTTTAATCGAGTTCTCCAGCAGATGAAAGAGAATGGAGAACTAGAAAGGTTAGTGAAAAAGTGGTTTGAAAATCAGGGAAAAAGTGAAACGGCTAGCACGGCAACCAGCGATACCAGCTTATCGTTTGCCAGAATAGCGCCTAGCATTCCTTACATTCTGGAAGGCATAAGAGTAACATTACTATTTACAGCTTTATCGGCGTTTTTGGGATTTATCTGGGGAACGATCCTGTCGTTGTTTAAGATTTCCACTATTAAACCCCTATCTTGGTTTGCCAACGCCTACACATCCGTATTTAGGGGGACACCTCTGCTGCTGCAAATTGCGATCGTCTATTACGCAACACCGCAATTGACTGGCTACGATATTCCTGCGTTGTTAGCAGGTGTGATTACATTTACGCTCAACTCCGGGGCTTATATTTCTGAGACAATTCGTGGCGGAATTCTTGCCGTTGATAAGGGACAACGGGAAGCGGCTTTGTCGCTGGGCATTCCCTATAGGCCTATGATGTTGGATATTATCTTGCCACAGGCGATCAAAAATATTTTGCCAGCGCTGGTCAATGAAAGTATCGCCTTGCTCAAAGACTCAGCTTTGGTATCAACGATTGGGGTGGCTGACTTATTGCGTCGTGCTCAGATTGTGGGGGCAGAAAAATATATTTACTTTGAACCGCTGATATTTGCTGGCGTTATTTACTATCTGATGGTGATGAGTTTGACCTGGGGGGGTTATGCACTTGAACGAAAACTCCAACGTAGTAGTTAAAATTGAAAATTTGGATAAGTCTTTCGGGAGTCTCAAGGTTTTGCAAGGAATTTCTACGGAGATTAGAAAAGGGGAAGTTGTGGCGATGATTGGTCCTTCGGGGTCAGGTAAATCAACCTTTCTCCGGTGCATGAATTTACTTGAAGTTCCGACGGCAGGGAAGATTTACATTGATGGAGTAGACATCACATCTCCAAAAACTGACATCATGAAGATTCGCCAGAATGTCGGGATGGTATTTCAGCATTTCCACCTATTCCCTCACATGACGACACTGAAAAATGTGATGTATGCACCGATGAGGGTGAAGCATGTCTCTGAAGAGGAGGCGCGGAACGAAGGAATGGAACTGCTGTCAAAAGTGGGTTTAGCGGAGAAGGCAGATGTTTATCCCTCGAAGTTGTCGGGAGGGCAGAAGCAACGGGTCGCGATCGCTCGTTCGCTGGCAATGAAGCCAGATATCATGTTGTTTGATGAGCCCACCTCGGCACTTGACCCAGAAATGGTGAAAGAGGTGTTGGAGGTGATGAAAGACCTCACCCAAACGGGTATTACAATGGCAATTGTCACCCATGAGATGGGGTTTGCGCGAGAAGTGGCTCACCGGATTTTGTTTCTGGAACGCGGACAGTTGGCTGAAGATGCGTCCCCTCAGGAGTTTTTTACCAACCCGAAGAGCGATCGCGCCAGGCAGTTTCTGGAAAAAATGCTGTAAGGCAACTAGCTCTCCATCGAAACATCAGACCGCCCTCGATAAACCTCTATAAAAAGTAATATGAGAATTTTGGGGTTCGGGAGTAAACTATTATTGATTTGGGTGAACCGAATAAAACATAGTTAAGCGTTGCTCTGTGGCTAGGTTTATTCGCATCTACTTACTTGGCTGAATGTAAAGCTAGCAACTCCGGATCTTCACCCGCTTTACATGCTCCTCACTCAGGGTGCATGAAGCTAAGGTATAGTGTGCGAGGAAAGCGATGAAATTCAGCATTGTCATCACGACATACAACCGATTAAACCTGCTGCGGCGTGCAATTGACACCGCTCTGGCTCAAACAATTCCCTGTGAAGTGATCGTCGTTGACGATTGCTCATCAGACGGCACTCAGGCTTATGTCCAAGAGCGATGTGAAGCCTTAGCGAGTGCCGGGGAATCGTGTCTGATTTATCACCGTAATTCAACGAATCTGGGTCACGCAGCAACAGTGAATGCTGGTGTCAAACTGGCAACAGGAGAGTGGGTCAAGCTAGTGGATGATGATGACTATCTTGCTCTCAATTGTATCGAGGAGATGGGAAAAGCGATCGCACTGCATCCCCAAGCCGTGATTTGCTCATCTCAGGCAGCTCAGGTTGATTCTAACGAAGTTGAACTCAGTCGAACCCGACAAGTTGGGCCGGGAAAAGCGTTCTATAT
>JAIUYC010000680.1 GCA_020216575.1 Coleofasciculus sp. S288
GAATTATAAACAATGAACCTACTGTACCAGCTTTAGTTGGTAGCCTTGATTCTGATTAAGGTAGCATTTCCAAGAGCTTATGCAAAGAATAAAGATAACTCGAACGGATTTCTTGCTCCGTATCCTTTTGGGCTAGTTATATCTTTTGTTGTTGTCTGTATTTTACAAGCTTGTGTTTGCAGCCCAATTAAGCTATGTTCCTAAACTTATCTCATCATAAATGCTAAAGCTACAGCTAAAGGATATACATTTCAAAACACTTTATAAAAAAAGTTGATTTTTTTTTATATTTGTATACAGTATAACTAGTGCAGAGGGAGTTTGAGTCAAGCCTAGAAGGGAGAGACAGCGATCGCTTGTGGCGTTTCATGGAGAGTATCAAGTCCCACTTAACAATCGCGAAATTGTAGCGATCGCCATCCAAATAGATACGAGCAGTACAAATATACCAATGATTGTACTGATCAAACCCATCAATGGAAAATTACTAAACGTTCTTTTTGAAAGTGTTTGCTTTAGAACGGAACTGATTTCAGACAATAAATCTTCTTCATTGTTTTTATCTTCATTTCTATTCTCATTTAGATTAAAATAAATAATTGCCGTATTAAGCTGACTGTGATTTTTGACTAAAATTTCTGTATCTATCGATGGAACAGTAAATTTGTTCTGCCACCGTTCAAAGGTTAAACGATTGATTCTTAAAGATTCAGTAATTGAACGATACAAAATTTGTTCTTCAACGTTAAACAAAATTAAATTACCAAGCGAGCGTTTGATGAAAAAGAAAATAACCCCATAAATAGGAACAAATAATAACGAACTCCAATTTCGGGCAAGAGAAACAGCCACCCTGCTTAAAATTCCAATGACGATTGTTAAGAAAGTAATGCCCACTATAGTTATTATTAAATTGCTACTGACAAGTACAGGTTTTTTCTTAAAAATAAGAAATCCTAAATATAAAAAAGCAAAGCTTATTCCTATCAAAAGGATTATTATCATTAGATTGATCAAAATCATTATCAAACCACTCCTTCTGTGGGTGAGGACTTGAGGCAAATTTGCCCTCGCTCTTAAGCTGTTATGCCTTCTGCATATTCACATCCTGATTTTCGGTTAATTGTCAGTTGTTCGTAGCCAAGAACCACGAACAAGAACCCCAGTGTAGATTATGTAGAGTAGGTTCGCAGCAGCTTACGGATGGAAATAAAAGCCTTTCGATGCCCTGCTCGCGGCTAACTGCGCCTCGCTAACGCTAAGGTGCTAAGTCTTCCCGACTCATCCCCCGATTTTGAGTTCCCAGCCTCAACAGGGTAATTTTACCAGCGCCCAAAAATTTCCAATCGGATAAAAAACTATGTTATCGCCTTGCTAGCTTAGAAGTAGAGGTCTAAACTAAAACAGCAATGAAAAGCAAGGAAGACTACACGGCTCAAACACTCCACGGATGGATGTACCAGCTCGTACCAGGATGCTATGGGCATTACCTAGAGGTTTGGAACCCAAAAGGCAAGGAGTATCGGAGCCCAAAAGCTTTTGAGCAGTATGAAGAAGCCTTGATATTTGCCGAATCCCTGATTACTTTGGCTTTTAACGACAGCAACAAGGCCATTAACAACGAAGATAGTGTTCGCTTTGCCCAGATGATGCGACACTTAGCCTCCATTGATTGCGATGACTCGATTTACAAAGAGTGGCACATTAAAGCCTACGAAGACTCTGATAACGATTGGGATATCTATGCTATCGATCCAGTAATTGGGAAAGCTGAGATTTCTCTGAAACGACAGGCAGATTTGCAGGAAGCACTCGCTTAGATCAAAGTCAAGATAGATGCGATCGAGGCTATCCGCCATCCCAGTTTATCCCTCTGCCGGAAGTCTTAGTTCTGTGCGTCTGAACAAAGGCATAAAACGATTCCCCAGAGACAATCTAGATCCATGAAATTACAACGCATCATAAAGACTGCGCAATTATACTTGAATTTTACGTTTATTTCTATATACCGACTGATAGATAATTCGTCTATTTAATAAAATTTTCTGTAATTTCTTGAGAAGGTAGCGTGTAAAACCAGTATTTGTTACTATAATTGTGGATATTAAACTGCATTGTGATAGCCATTTAGCAAGTGCTTTTGAAAGGCTATACCTGTCTTCAAAAACAGGGTTTTCCTATCAAAAGATTTTTAATATCAGGTTCGGCGATAGACCCTAATAGTCTAGGAATTCGTAGTGAGGACTTTAGTTCTCTAGTAAGAGGCGCTGAAGCGATTGCTACGAATATAGTCTATAGCAGGAAATCAACCGAACATGATAAAAGGACTGTTTAAAAAACGTTCGTGTCTTTATCTGCATCCTGATGCTCAGATGCAGCCATGAATCACCTATTGGTGATTTTTTTTAAGTGTTTTGGCTAGCCGTGATGATCGGAAACGTAGAAGATTACAGCTTAGTGGAAACAAACTCTTTCATCGTTCAAGAAAACCAAGGAGATAGAACTTTATCAGAAACACAACTCCTTACTAACCTGCCTCAAAAAATTTCTAAACTGGAAATTCGTTCGAGCCTTAGGGCATCAACGTGTGACGTTGTCTTTTCTTCATTCTTTACCAATGCTACCAGTGGTGTATTGCTCAGTAAATTCTTGCTGGAGTTGGGAGCTGGGCCGGTGGAGATTGGCATGCTCTCCTCAATTCCGATGATGGTGAATTTGCTCCAACCACTGGGCGCTTATCTCGCAGAGCGAATGAGGAGCCGTTACTGGTATTCCCTTTTGGTGTTCAGTCCGTCGCGGCTGTTATGGTTAGCTCTCGTACCCGCGATCGCATCGGCCAACTCATGGGATACTTCTGGATACCAACTTGTACAGTGGACATTGGCAATTGCTTGGGTGAGTTGTTGCTTACAAGCCTTGGGGAGCGCTTCCTGGCTTAGCTGGATGGCTGTATTAGTCCCTCGCCAATTGCGAGGGCGTTATTTTGGCTTGCGCAGCAGTGCAGCTAACTTGGTAAACCTCATCAGCGTGCCACTGCTCAGTCTAGCCGTATCGGCGTGGCCTGATGGCACGCTTGCAGGCTACGGGGTAGTGCTGGTTTTGGGGGTTGTGATGGGGTTAATCAGTTTAGGTTGTCAATTCTTTATGAGGGATGTGAATCCGCAACAGTTGCAAGTCAGGGATTCGGAGCCAACTCAATCATCGCTTTCTTGGAGAGATTTTAGCTTCCTTAAGGAAGCTAATTTTTTGAGGTTTTTGCTGTATCTGGCTCTATGGATGTTTGCGGTTAACGTCAGTGCGCCTTTCTTTAACCTCTACATGTTAAATGACTTAGCCATTGATGTCAGGGTGGTAACACTCTATTGCAGCTTAACGGCTGGTGCAAATTTGCTGATGTTGGTATTCTGGGGCAAACTCGCTGACCGAATTGGAAATCGTCCGCTCTTGATTACTGTGGGAGTTTTAGTGGCACTCACACCTCTATTGTGGCTGGGTGCTGGTAACAATGCGATTTCTCTATGGCTTTGGTTACCTCTGTTGCACCTGTTGGCTGGTGGGACGTGGGCTGCAATTGATCTGTGCAACAACAATCTTCAGATGGGGGTAGTCCCGTTGCGCAACCAGTCCAGTTACTTTGCGATCGCAGCGGCAGTTGCTGGTGTTAGTGGCGCCCTGGGAATTACGGCTGGAAGCTTTCTCGCAACGCTGGCTGGTACGGGTGGCATCCTTCAGCTTTTCGTTCTTTCCGCAGTCCTCCGACTGGCGGCTCTCCTCCCCTTAGTTTACGTCCAGGAGCCACGTTCTGTGCCTCTGAGGCAGCTCATTGATGGGTGCTTTCCGTTACATAAGCCCTACTCAAAGCTAATCAC
>JAIUYC010000681.1 GCA_020216575.1 Coleofasciculus sp. S288
TACAATGTCCTGTTTTATGCCGGTCATGGCGAACCTGCACCAAACGGCGGGTTACTATTTTTGGGACTGAATGACAACATCAACGGCACAGAACTTGCCCAGGTTCTGGTGCGCAATCAGGTGACCTTGGCAGTATTCAATGCGTGTTGGGGAGCCGAACCCTATCAATCGGACGGGCAAACCATTCCGCGTAGTAGCTTAGCTGAGGTACTCATCCACCACGGCGTTCCCGCCGTTTTGGGCATGCGCGATTCGATTACTGACGACGAAGCCTTGAGTTTTATTCAAGCGTTTGCCCAAGCCCTTGCCGAACGGATGCCGATTGACCAGGCGGTGGCGGTGGCACGACAGCAACTGTTGACTCTTTACAAGTTCAACCAACCTGCCTGGACGTTGCCGGTGCTTTACATGCATCCGGATTTTGACGGCGAGTTGATCCAACCGATAGAAGAAGGCATTACGGAACTTCCCACGATGTCGCCCGCCCCAATTGCCGTCTTACGTTCTATCGGCTCCAGCACCGATCAAGTCTGGCGGATTCGGGGTGGGTTGATGCGAGTGGGACGAGGTCAGGAGAATGATTTGGTGATTCCCGAGCAGTGGGTTAGCCACAAACATGCAGAAATTTTCTGTCGCGATGTCATCACTGCGCAAGAGGCAGGTCCCAAGTACTTCTTGCGCGACTTCTCTCGCAACGGCACACTGATTTTACGTCCCGATGGCTTACAAAGAATCAACCATGAGGAGGTGCCGTTGCAATCAGGCGTTCAGCTAAAGTTTGGAAGTAGTCACGGTCAAACTCTCGAGTTTGTAATTGAAGTTTCAGAACCTTTGAGCTAAATCTGTGCTTGGGATCGTGTATTTTATGTCCAGTTACGGAACTCCTTAGAGTGCTGCTGTATCTATTTCATGCCAGGTTCATCTACCACGAAACACAGGAGGGGCATTATGACAAGCCAACCCATTCATTACGAAAATTGCGAGGATGCTTTGAGTAGCGTACAAGGAGACTTGCTAGAACTCCTCTTGCAGCCAGAGGAGGATGTTTACCCTTGGAATCCAGCAGAACTGGAAACGGAAGCGTATTTTGCCGAACTGGAACGAGGGTTTTTTCTTTCCGACTGGCAAACAGAAGAGGAGATTGGGGGCGAGGCGCAAACGTTTTTTAAACGGCTGCACCAGTGCTGGGAGTCACCCGTATCATCTGCAATTGATACCTTGAAGGAGTCTTTATCCCAGCAATTTACACGGGTGCCTCAAACTTGGCTGGAAATGATTGCTGATAAAGCTCAACAAGTTTTCTCACCCGATTTGTCCTTAGCTGATCAACTAGTGCTGTGTGTCCAGCCCTTGTTCCCAAACTGGATAGAAGACGATTTGTTGGTCTTAGCTCGCCGTTGGGCTTTCGCGATGCGTGGACCAGAGGTAGATGCTGAAAAAAACCCTGGCGTTGGACTCATCGAGTGGACAGAGCTATCCCAGATGGAACAGGTGCGTTTGAGTTTGGCGGCTGCTCATTCGGCTCTCGTCGAACTCAAAAACTCGGCTGGCGACCCCGAACAGCCATAATACTGCTATCGGGGAAGATCGCCAAAGCTCTTCCCCACTCCACGGGATTTTAGTCTTACTGCTTCAGCGTGTGCTGGACAATCCAACTCATCAAGCCTGGAGCAAACCGATACGCTACTGTTGCTATAGCTGCTGAGCCAACAATTACTTCAGCTTGTGGGTGCTTCACTACATTCCAGATTGCCCTAGCAACTTCTTCCGGTTGACTGGAGAGGGGACTTTCTATCGCCCTTTGCATTTGCTGCCGCAGATCATTTGTCCGTAGGTCATCTTGAGCGCGAAAGATTGACCGTTCGAGAAAGTCAGTGTTGGTCACGCTTGGATACACGCCACAAACTTGAATGCCTTTGGGTTCTAGTTCCAAGCGCAATGTCTCGGTTAGACCCGTGATCGCATATTTACTAGTACAGTAAGCCGTCATGTAAGGCGAGGGGACTTTTCCACCGAAAGAGCCAACATTGACAATCGTTCCCGCCTTGCTTGCTAAAAAGTGGGGGAGCAATGCTTGGATACTATGAGATTTTTTAAACTGAGGTTATTCGATATTCGATGCGCCTGAGATGACAACAGCCGAACCCAACAAAGTCGAACCCTTAACTGGCGAGCAGACTGCTGGTGTCGCTGTCCATTCCTCCCCAAATCTTCTGCATGGGGTGGCACAAGCAACGAACCAACTGCTGAGAACGGATGACTTAGCAACAGCAATCAACCAGGCATTAACCACCTTAGGGCAAGTCATGGGTGTGGATCGGGTCTATATTTTTGAGATTCATTCCCATCCAGACACGGTTGAACCTGCCATGAGCCAGCGATTTGAATGGGCAAGGGAAACGGTTACTGCTGAAATCGATAATCCGAGATTGCAGAACCTCTGCTTTGCGGCTTGCGGCATGAGTCATTGGTACGAGGCTCTTTTGGCTGGAAATTATTGCAGTGGGTTAGTTCGAGACTTAGCCCCCCTTGAGAGGCAACTGTTAGAACCCCAAGGGATTTTGTCAATCTTGGTCGTCCCAATCCCAGTTAACGGTAAACTCTGGGGTTTCATTGGCTTTGATGATTGCCATTGCGATCGCAAATGGTCTAAAGATGAGTCAGCCGTGTTAATGACAATGGCGGCAACAATTGGTGTCTGTATCGCTCAGCGACAGACAGAAGACGCTTTACGTCAGAGTCAGTTGCGGCTTGAAAAAATTGCTGCCAATGTACCGGGAATGATTTTTCAATTCCTTCAGCGTCCAGACGGCTCCCGTTCAGTGCTCTATGCCAGTTCCGGTTGTCGAGAACTGTATGAGTTAGAACCAGAAGATATTAAAGCAGACGTTCAGGTACTCTTCGACTTGACACATCCAGAGGATCGTGCTGCGTTTGAACAGTCTGTCATTACTTCTGCCGCTACGGGGGACACTTGGAAATGGGAAGGCCGGATTGTGACTCCATCTGGTAAGCTCAAGTGGGTTCAAGGTGCCTCTCGCTTAGAGCGACAGAGCAATGGGGAGTTGCTTTGGGATGGTTTGGTAACAGACCTCACGGATCGCAAACAGGCAGAAGAGGCTCTGCGTCAGAGTGAGGCGAGAAATCGCGCTCTTCTCAATGCCCTTCCTGACTTAATCTTTCGAGTAGCGCGGGACGGCACTTATCTAGACTGTCATGCAGAAAATGCAAGTGATTTGGTAATACCAGCCAGTGAATTGATTGGAAAAAAGTGCGACGAAGTTTTACCAGCACCAGTGGCTCAGCTATGCATGCAGCATATCGCGCAAGCCCTATCGACTGGTGTTATCCAGACGCTGGAATACCAGCTTCCGCTCCAGGGCAACCCGTATTACTGGGAGACGCGAATTGTTGTCAGTGGAGCAGACGAAGTTTTGGTAATTGTCCGTAACATCACCAATCGCAAGCGTGCCGAGGAAGAACTCCAACTGAGTGCCGAACGCGATCGCTTGTTGGGCGAAATTGCTTTACGCATTCGGCAATCGCTCGATCTAGAGCAAATTCTCCAAACCACCGTAACAGAAGTCCGGCAATTTCTGGGGTGCGATCGCGTCTTCTTCACCCATATCGATGAACAATTAAAGGGTGAGGTTTCTGTTGAATCTGTAGACCCGAACTGGGGTTCAGTTTTAGGAATATTGCGTAATAACCCGACTTATATCAAGGAAATCAAAGCAGTTTTTGCATCGGGTAACGTTCAAGTTATTAATGACACAACTCGAACACAGGTGTCTCCCTTGCGGGCGCACTACTTTGCCGAATATCAGGTGAAAGCTTGCTTGGCTGTGCCGATTATGGTTAATAACAA
>JAIUYC010000682.1 GCA_020216575.1 Coleofasciculus sp. S288
TAAATCGTAGTCGCGACTAAGCTGCACTAGACGAGCGATTAGAGGAGCAAGTTGCCCTAGACTGCCGAGACTCTGCACAAAAGTACTTTCTTTACGTACTTGTATCGGTTCAGTCGCTAAAACCTGAACCGGAATGTGGTGCTGTTCTAGTAAGTGTCTGAAAGAACCATCGGCGAACAATCCAACTAAGCAGCGATCGCGATAAGGTTTGGCAATATCTATCAGGCACAGTTCTGCACCACCCGGCTTGCCACTCTGGTCTAGGAATAGGATTTTCATTACTATTGCAAGTTGGTATGAGTCCTAGGAATTTGCTCAGAGCTTGCTTTTGATTTATCCTTGCTTTGTGAGGCTGTTCAATACTTCCAAATATTGATCGACAACTCTATCTACTGAAAACACTTGAGATCGCTGTCGCAAGATTTCAGGGTCTGTGGGATTACTTAGGGTATTTGCGATCGCATCTGCAAGAGCGTTAAAGTCTCCTACTGGCACCAACTTGCCATACTTGCCATATTCCAAAATCTCCGCCGGACCGCTCTCGCAGTCAGTAGAAACCACTGGGGTTCCTGCTGCAAGTGCCTCTGCCACTACGTTGCCAAATCCCTCGTAAATCGATGAGAGGACAAACACTGCTGCCTTAGCCATATATGCATATGGGTTCTCCACAAAACCGGGCAGAGCTACCTCACCTTCTAAGCCTAGTTCCTGCACTAAAGCCTCAAGCTGGGGTTTGATTAATGGCTCTCGCTCATCTACATCCCCCAAGATCATGAGTCGAGGCTGAGCTGGGTGGCGCTGCCGTACCAAGGCAAAAGCGCGGACAAGGGTTAAGAAGTCTTTCTGTTTGACAAGCCGCCCTACTCCTAGGATGACTGGAGGTTGTCCTGGAGCGAACCAAGGGTGAGCTATTGGCTCTTTTACCTTGTCAAAAAAGTTGGATGTTACCACTGGGTTGTAAATAACTTCAATGTCTGTCAGGGGTAAGTCCGCCATATGCGCCAGATCCTCGGCTACCCCTTTAGATGCAGCGACAATTGCGTCAGCCCATGGATAGAACTGCTTGACGAGGTAAGACTTCAGTTTTGTCATCAAAACGCCGTGTCTATCCCGAAATTGTTGAGACAGGTTGGTTTGTACGCACATGACAACTCCTGTGGGTACTCCAGCCAGATGCTTAGCCCAGGTTGCCGAACTGAGAATGTCTAGGGTAGAAAGCAAAAATGTCGGTCGTTCGTGCTGTAGGTAACGCTTCAAAGCCAGGGTTTTAGACAAAATCACTGGGGATTTAGCCTTTAGATCGATCAGCCGCACCTCAGGTGGCACCTTTTTTAGGTAGGCTCCCTCAGCCTTTGCCACTACTAAGTCAGCTTTTAGACCGCGTTTGGCAAAGCCTTCTGCCAGATGCAGCATGACGCGCTCGGCACCGCCACCATCAAGGTTAGGGATAAACAAACTTACGGAGGTGGGTTTTGATGTCATTTCGATAGGTGATGAATTTTTCATATCGATAAGTTTCCCCAGCAAATTAGGATATTCAGTGCTGCTGCCAGAAAACCGTATTTTCTAGCTGGTACTTTTTCTAGGGTTTCGGTATCCCGCACGAGAGTCATAAAACCCGACACATCTAATACTTTGTTACGTTGCTGTCGGCTACTGTTGATTCACCCCAATTAAAGACCTTAGATTGTCTTAGGTGATTTTCTTCATCTATTACCTCTTCGTATAGCGCTATCGTATCCTTTATCATCCTGTCGGCAGTAAATTTCTGCCGAGCAGATTCAATCGCCGATGCTGACATTTGCGCTCTGAGTTCATTATTTTGTAAGAGCTGTTTCAACAGCAACGCTAGAGCTTCCGGAGCGTCGAAGGGAACAATAAAACCATTGACACCATCCTCAATCTGATCGAAGGCACCTGCCGCTGGTGTCCGCACCGGAACAACTCCGCAAAGCATAGCCTCTGCGATTACTAAGGGGAACCCCTCGCGCCGACTCGGTAGGGTGATTACATCAGATGCCCAGAGGACTTGGCGCGTATCAGCAAAGCCGAGCAGATGTACCAAATCTGAAACACCTCCTTGAGCCGCGTGCAATCGAATCACATCTTCCTCGTCTCCATAGCCCTTTCCAGCGCAGAGTGCGATCGCGTCAATCCCCTGCGATCTCAGGATTGAAATAGCACGGATGAGTACATCATGACCCTTGACTAGCGACAAGCGACCAATGTGGCAAACCACTTTGGATTCAGGAGCCAGATTAAAAGCCTCTCGCGCCTTGAGGCGCTCTTCAAAAGATGGAGGACGAAAGTACTCATTCTCTATACCGTGGTAGATCAGCCTAATATTCTCTTCCGGCACTTTCATAATGCGTTTAAAGGCATCTTTAAGATTGCTGCTGATCGCAATAACTCGGTTACCAAAAACTGTGTTGAAGCCCTGTTTTGCCAACGTACTAAATTTGACGTTTAGACGATCAGTTTCCGGCTCCAAGTGGCAGGTTGAGATAAATGGGAGCCTGTGCAATAGTTGTATCACCTGGACATATGGACACACTGAAAGCGAGTGTACATGAATGATGTCCGGTCTAAACTGACGAATTATTGCATCTAGCCTTAGCAAAGACTGAAAGGCACTTGTTAGGTTTTTAGGAGAGAGGCGCAGGTTAGGGAACGGGACGAAAAAATGTTTGACTCCTTCAGACTCAATGCGTTGAATGGCGTGGATGGCTTGCTCATTTGCTCCGTCGATGCCTGAAGCAAGACCCGAAGCAAGAGCTACTTCCCAACCCTGTTTTATAAGTCCCTTGGCTAGCATTGCCAAGTGCGAAGTGATACCGTTGTCACCCCAGAGAACACCAAGAACAAAAAGTACGCGCGGTCGAATATACATTCGATTTATCTGGGTGTCACTAGCAGAATTGGTAAGATGATTGCTCATAGTTCACTTGCGTTTCCCTTTCCTTAAACCAAAGACATTAGCCTCTTTTAAGTTAGGTATTATGTTGATGCTGGTAGTATTTATGTGCTGCCATGGCCATGCCTAAGAATCCCCAAAGAAGTACACCGATGAGTCCAAGCATCACAGAACCCAAACCGAGCTGTACAAATACACCGAGACTGATGGCGCGGGCAGCACTCATGAAAGGATCGAAGCGACCTTCAGAACTTTGAAACACACTGAATAGAAGCAGGATGAGTCCGCCCAGATAAGGGATGGTTCCCAACCAGCCCAGGGAGAATAACAGCGTTAGTATGCCACTGTCATTGCTACCAAGGCTATCGCTATTTATCACATGTCCTACACCCTTCCCTAAAAGCTCAGAAAGTGCAAGACCAAATAGCTCGCCGTAGCCTTCTGACCTCGCTTGGTAGCTTACATCGTTCTGAGTACTAGACAAAGTTTGCAGACGGGAACTAATAACTCCAGAGAATGGCTCGATTGTAGCTAATGGAATGACAAATAATGCCATTATCAGAATGGTGATGATTAAGCGCATCTGGAGACGTGCTTTTAAAGAGTTGAGCAAGGTAAGTAATCCCACAGACCAGCCTAACCAAGCAGCGCGTGCTAATGTTAGCAAGAACGATAGGTAGCCAACCCCTGACGCTGGAAAACGTAAACTCCCTTTGCTATTAAATAACAACAGCAAACCTGTCATCATAACGAGTGAAAAAGGTTGGGGCGAGTTCATCGTACTGAATACTCGAATCCCGAACGGTTCGGGTGTTCCAAAGGCTGTCGCTTTTACGTTTATCAGCCAGAATTTATCCCACTCAGGTGCTATTAGGTATTGCAGCACTCCGTAGGCTCCTGTCATTAACACACCCCAGAGAAAAGTGCGCTGAGTGTTCTGTCGATAGCTAGGAT
>JAIUYC010000683.1 GCA_020216575.1 Coleofasciculus sp. S288
GACGTTTCGATTCATCACCGTTGCGATCGCGATATCTGCACCTACCTTACCTGCTGCGACGGCCTGCACCACATCCTGCTCCGCGAATAAGCCAACTAATCGACCATCTTTCTCAATCAAAGCACAACTAGCCTGCGTCTGGCTCATTTGTGCGATCGCATCAGTCACGGGTGTGTGTGCATTTAAAGTCAGGGGATAAAGGTTCATCACCTGAGACAGTAACCCAGTGGAAGGCTTAAGCATAGGGGTTGCAGGTAGAGAGGTATACAGTTTGAATTATGAACTACACTGCCCGCTCCGACTTTATTTTATAGGTGTATATAGCGGTTCTCAAATGAGTTAGGTACAGCCATCATCTCCTAGCTTCTGACTCCTGAGTTGGAGGGCGGGTTTATCGAACTGATTTGTGGAAAGCCGATATCTGGGTGAAACCCGCCCCTACACTCCTGACTAGTGCAAGAAGGCTCCAAGGCAAGAGGCAGTGGTTCGACAGGCTCACCAATCGGGCAGAAGGAAAGAAAGCTTGTACAGTAAGCTTTTGAATCTTTTTCAACTGGACAGTTATAGCCAGTCTAAATCAGTCGTGAAATAGGATTATCGTCTTGTCTAATACTTAAAATTAGCTCAAAGACTTTCTCCTCCTGACTCCTGTAGAGACGCGACATGTCGCGTCTCTACTTCTGAATTCTTGACTATATTTCCGCCAGGGTACACTAGAGTGGTTTGCTGTTGAGTGCAATCAACTCCTCGATATCATTTAAGATTGTCACACAAATCTCATCTAAGGGTAGATCGTTATCATCATCCCCAAAAGGATTTTCAATCTCTGTCCCAATTTCTTCCACACCCAACAACACAAAGCTAAGAACAATGGCAATTGGGCTAGTCCACCAATGCAAGGTATCGACGATTTGGAAGGGGAGAGACAGGCAATAAATCAGCAACAAGCGCTTGAGGTAAATGGCATAAGCCAAGGGAATAGGTGTTGACAAAATGCGCTCACAAACGGTTAGAGCGTCTAACAACTCGTTCACCAAGCCATTCATCAATGTCAGTTGATTGGGAGTCACTAACTTCCGGTTATACTGTTGCTGTAAATAATTTCCAATCCAGATAGCCAGTTGCAATGGAGCCAAGTTAGTGGCTTCAAGCTTGAGACGATGTTCTAAGGGCATCAATGCTTCTAAGTCGCTGTTAATTGGCTGTTGTCGCAAATGCAATTTAATAGAGAAAGCAAAGGCAACTAATAGCCGTAACGTTGATATTTTATTCTCTCGGTCTGTCGGTTCCGTTTCGGCGATCGATACCCAAATAAGATGCCCTAAACTGCGGATTGAAGCTGTGATAGTTCCCCAAACTTTACGCCCTTCCCAAAAGCGTTCGTAAGCACTGTTGGTGCGAAAAACCAATAATAAACCCAAGACCAAGTTGTAGGATACATTGGTAATGAGAACATCAAATCCCGACCAGGAAACGGGGAATCCAAAATAATCGAGTAGAGAAACGAAAAATCCCAATCCCCCACAAAACAGGACACTAGGAAGAACTTTAGGAGCGATTGATCCTCGCCACTGCAAAGCTAATCGCACCCAGTTCGATTTTTCATCACTCATGCAATCTTCCTTTATTGTGGTTTCTGGAAGAGTTTAACAGGGTTTAAGCAAAATTCCTTGTAGCAGTAGCATATTCTCAATGTACGGCGGCATGATGCGATCGCGGGTGCAGCCATAACCTACCCGATGGCTGTAGGGAGCATATCACCGATGGGAAGCCTACCCTGCGGGACAGAGGAATTTTAAGCATAATTTATTTCCTACAGATCCAAACGGGCTAGCTTCGCGTATACCTGTGTAGATTCAATTTCCAAGTTAAGCGATCGCCAAGCAAGCGCCTAGCGCCGTGCGTTTCCCGCAAGAGAAACACGATCGCTCTGTCCCCTGTTGATTGAAAAGTATCAATGAAAAAATTGGCTTTGGTGACAGCAATCCCCTTACTGATTACAGCACTGTCTTTGGATCAAGCACAGGCTGTTACATTCACTGAAACGGATGATGCAGGAGAGACTCTCAACACTGCTCAGGTTATCCCACGCGGTACCCAAACACTAACCTCAATTTCTGGGATTCTTTCCGGAGAAGCTGACTTGTTCCAAATCTTTCTAACGGGAGGTCAGACTTTTTCAGCAACAACGATAAACCTTGATACGCTGATAGAACTACCCACTGATGATCTTTTAGGGTTTCCAAGCGAAATTCTTGCCGATCCACAGTTATTTCTGTTCGATTCATTGGGTAAAGGCGTTTATGCGAATGATGATAGTTCCACCTCATCACAAGCACTCCTTCCCTCCGGTGGGTTTTCTCCAGCAGAATCTGGTACTTATTTCTTAGCAATCTCCAGCTTTGGCTACAATCCCGTTAGTGCTGGAGGAATGATTTTCTCAAATGAATCCGCCGATGGCATCTTTAGTCCAACTGGTTCTGGTGGCAACTCAGCACTAATTGGATTTGAAGGGACAAGTACGACCCGTGGACGATACACGATCGCTCTAACCGGAGTTCAAACTACAGCTAAAAGCGTTCCTGAACCTTCTTCACTATTCAGTGTATTAGTGATTGGGGCTTTAGCTACAGTTTCTCGGTACAAAGATAAAAGAAACAACAACAGAGCGATTAGCAATTAGCCAAAATGCTAGTAGCTAAGCCGTTAATCGCTGATTACGAATTCAACTAGCTGATACAGGGACTTGAAACCTGATACAGACCTAGGGCATACGCCCCTAATGGGTGCTGTCCATATTCTTTTGCCTTGCATTTTTAGGAGATATCAACATGGCGAACGAGACAATTACTCCTCAAAAATCCTCGCGCTCCTCAATGCCTAAAGCAACAAGTATGAAGGGACGTCATAAAAAACGACTCTTGGGAATTATCCTGGGGTTAGCCTTAATTACTGGGGTTGGCGCCATGTCGCTCAAGGCTTCAGACCATGATGATGGTGAAGTGGATACTAAAGGGCGAAATCTAAATTTAACTGACTTGTATGTGTTTCGAGAAAAAGACCAGAACCCCTCGGCTAGTGATGGGAACCTGATCTTGATCATGAACACCAATCCGCGATCGCTAGCTCGTCAGCAGTATTATTTCAGCACGAGAGCTCGCTACGAGTTCAACATCTCGCGAGTGACGAACAACGACGCTACCCCCACTGGCAAACCAGATGTCGTGCTTCGCTTTGAATTTGGTGCGCCAAATGCGAATAAGCAACAGCAAATCAAGCTGACTGCAATTCGTAACGATGGCACCAGTACCGCTACAGGTACAACCACGCCACTCAGTCCTAACCCCAATACGAACCCCTCAGTTAATCAAGTCTCTTTGAATGGCTCTACTTTATCTGTATTTGCGGGACTGCGGGAAGATCCATTCTTCTTCGACGTTGAGCAATACTTCCGGGTACGTGCCGGGGCTCGCGGTATCGGCCCTGCCGTAGGTTTCCGTCCCCCAGACACGGCTGTTGACTTTGCGAAAGGCTACAACGTTAATGCCATTGCCGTGCGCGTGCCGATTAGATTCCTACAAGGTTCAACCTCTGCAAAGACATTTGATGTCTGGGAAACCATCTCTGTGCCAGGAGCAAATGGTAAATTCAATCAAGTTGAACGGTTAGCGCGACCTGTGATCAATGAAGGTCTAGTCGTCAACAACGACTTTTTAAACGCCTTGAACAGCATTGGGCCTGACTTTGAAGCAGCGGCTTTAGCGGGTCAACAACCTGCGGCTAATACGGCAGCACCAATTGTTGGTGACGTAATCACAACGCTGAAGGCGATTGGGAACAATGATGCCCGTGCTAATGCCCTAG
>JAIUYC010000684.1 GCA_020216575.1 Coleofasciculus sp. S288
CATCTCTACGGACAGATGGTTTCGCCTCAACAGGTGTTGGACTTTGCCGACGCTTACAATTTGTTAATTTTTGAAGATGCAGCTCAAGCTCATTTGGCACACCGGGAAGGCTATCGAGCTGGATCTATTGGCAAAGCAGCGGCGTTCAGCTTCTACCCTAGTAAGAATTTGGGATCGTTCGGCGATGGTGGAATGGTGCTTACGAATGATGGGGAGATGGCGAAAAAATTGCGATCGCTCCGCAATTACGGCGCACCTCGCAAATATTTCCATGCTGACCTTGGCAAAAATAGCAGGTTAGACACTGTACAAGCGGCTGTTCTTAATGTCAAGCTGCCTCATTTAGAAGCATGGAATCAATCGCGCAATGCGGCGGCGCAACAGTACGACACGCTGCTAAAGCCGCTTCAAAACTACGGAATTTTTCCTTTACACAACCAGACTGGCACAGGTCACGTTTATCATCTTTACGTGATTCGAGTCAGCAAAGCCTGTCCCCTAGACCGACAGACCATTTCCGATAAACTAGCTTCCCTTGGTATTCAAACCGGGATTCATTATCCTATTCCCTGTCATCTTCAGCCCGCTTACGAATTCCTAGGATATAAAGCGGGTGACTTCCCCCAGGCGGAAACGCTTTGCGATGAAATTTTATCTCTGCCGATGTATCCTGGCTTGAGCAATACTCAGATAAAAGAGATTGTTGACACCTTACAAGACTTCTTCGAGACTCGTTCCACTGATGTAATTGCGGGGTAAGACTATGCAAATCGGACGCAAGATTCCTGTTGCCATTGAACGCTACTTGCTAGACGGTGCGATCGCAGCTTTGTTAGTGATTCTTTATGCGCCCTTGCTCATTCACTGGGTTGATGGTTGGCTGCACAAAAGCATCAGCATCGAACATGAATACTTCAGCCATGGTTTAATTGGACTGCCCTTTGCTGCCTACATTGTCTGGACGCAGCGGCAGCAGTGGAGACAACTGCCCGATACCATTCATCCCTTGGGCGTTGCCCTACTGGCATTAGGAGGAACTTTTTATCTCAGCGGTCAGTCAGAATTAGTAAACTTATCAATGCCCGCCGTGTTAGCCGGTCTTTGCTTGTGTCTTAAGGGTATGGCTGGCTTCAAGCTACAAGGCTTTCCTCTTCTACTGGTATTCTTGGCAACACCTACAGCGGTTCCCTACTTGCTCGCCCCCTTTACCATGCCTTTACAACAATTGATTGCAGGAGTAGCTGGATTTATCTTGATTCAGCTCGGCATGGATGTCACGGTGAATCAGATTTATTTATTCGTGGGTGGACGAATTGTAGAAGTTGCACCATACTGTGCTGGTTTAAAGATGTTATTCACAAGTCTTTACGTGGGGTTGATGCTCCTCTATTGGAGGGGCGTTTTGGATTCCCGCAAAATGATGATTGTATTTTTATCAGGTGCAGTTATTATCAGCGTCACGGCTAATATCATTCGCAATACCCTGCTAACCTTCTTTCACGGTACTAGCCAAGATAGCGCCTTTGCATGGCTGCATGATGGATGGGGGGGTGATGTTTACTCAGCTTGCATGCTGGGTTTACTAGTAGTCCTCCTTAATGTAATTGAAAAATTCTATCCCCAAACTTCTGAATAAAGTCTTAATCTGGGAATTCTAAGATAGGGCTTGTATAAGAGGAAAGCTGGTGATGTGTTGTGATGAGGGTATGCACCAGTAAAGGTCAACAGGATGAAATCATTCAGTTTGCCCAAGTCCTTACGACTGGGTATTCTTTCCAGAATCGCCGTGCTGTGTCTTTTATTAGCTCTAGTCGGAATTGGGGCAGTCCCCGGTTACTGGACGGGGACGTGGCGTTGGGCATCTCCCCCCCCGGTAACTAACCTCAAGCAACTTCGAGAACTGCCAAAAACAGGGTTAGAGATTCCGGGTTGGCAAACGATTGAGCAGAAAAGGGTGGAAATTGGCGGTCATAAATGGTCTGTTCAAGCCCTTGAGCAAGACAACTCAAAACCCTTGCTGCTCCTACTGCTTCCCCAAAATGATCATAAGTCACAGCCGCAAGTCGAGTGGGTGGATATCGACGGATTGGAGCAGTGGCAGACCGATTCCTACACTACAGCAAAGTTTGTAGCTGAGCCATCAGGGTTGGACAAGTCAGCAGGGGCATCCAAATCAACAGCAGCACCAAAGGCTGACGTTGAGGCTAGATTCTTTCGTGCTTGGAATCAACGGCAAACCGTGGTGGTACTGCAATGGTACGCCTGGCCAGACGGGGGACATCCGGCTCCTAGCCGATGGTTTTGGAGCGATCAATTCGCCCAGTTACACCGAAGACGAGTTCCTTGGGTTGCTGTTTGCCTACAGATTCCAATTGAGCCTTTAGGTGATCTTGAAGCAGCTCGACCTTTAGCAGAATCCCTAGGGAAGTTGGTTCAAACCGCCTTAATGGCAGGCCCTTTAGCCAAATCGTAGAGTGGCTGATGTATCTTAAAGCAGAACGACAAAATTCAAAATCATTTTTCCGGTCAAGCCGATTCACTGCCCTTGCCCTTGCCAGTCTTTATGGTACAGCTTGGACGCTTTCAGGCACGGTTTTGTTATGGCTGTTGGATTCTCGTGCCGGGGTTAGCGCTGAGATGGCTCAAGCTAGAGAGGCTTTACCCATATCGGCACAAAATTCGCACGATGTTGCAGCCACTAACTCCTCTGGAGGCGTCTCAGTAACGCGCAGCGACTCTGTAGCCCAGTTGCCGACTCTTCCTCCTCCTCCCGAAACCATTGACTCCCCTCCTGTTAATCTTCCTAATCCTCCTAATCCAGTCCCCGTCCCTCCCAACCTCCAATCCGATACTCAGAATCCAGAGGGCGTAAACCCCTTTGCCCCTCCACCGCCCATCGGTTATCCAGAACAGCCGCGTGAGGTTACTCCAGCCGAGCAATTTAGGCGTTATCGGCTAGGAATCGGAGATGCAATTTCGGTTGCGGTACCGCGCTTTCCGGATCTGGGGTTTCAAGGCACGATTAACCTAGAAGGAGAAGTTTTAGTACCGCTTGTGGGGAAAGTGAGATTAGCAGGGCTTACCCTAGAAGCAGCCGAAGCAGTCATTCGAGAGGGCTTAAATCGATTTGTGGTTGACCCTGAAGTTGTTGTGGCACTAACTGGCGTGCGTCCAGCTCAAATTACGATTAGTGGCGAAGTTTTTCGACCGGGCTACTACACCCTTCAGCCTGGAGCTCAGCTCTCTGCTGCTCTCCTGACTGCTGGTGGTACGAGTACAACCGCTGATTTGCGAAACGTGATTGTGCGTCGTCGCTCTCTGGTTGATAATTCAATCGACGAGCAACAAGTTGATTTGTTTACGCCCTTGCAAAATGGGACAAGCCTACCGGATTTACGCCTTCAGGATGGTGATGCTGTGATCGTGCAGAAGTTAGAGGTCGGAAATACTAACGATTATGACCGCATGCTGGTTGCTCGATCAAGCGTTGCTCAGCCGCAAATCACCATTCGGGTTTTGAGTTATCCTGGTGGTGGAATTGGCAATGTTACCTTGCCGAATGGTAGTACTTTTGTTGATGCTTTAACCGCGATCGGTCCTAGCCCAGACAATGCCAATCTGCGGCGAATAGCGTTGGTTCGCTTTGATCCAGAACAAGGCAAAGCAGTCACTCAGCACCTAAATGCGAAACAAGCTTTGATGGGTGATGTTTCGCAAAATGTCCCTCTCCAGAACAATGACGTGATTGTTGTAGGTCGTAACCTCGTTGCTCGAATTACCAATGCGCTGAATACCTTTACTCAACCCTTCCGAGATATTCTCGGCTTCCTACTATTTTTTGATGAGTTAGGCAGCAGTGCGAG
>JAIUYC010000685.1 GCA_020216575.1 Coleofasciculus sp. S288
GGTTCCAGTTTCAGCGAACGCTTTCAAGTCAGCCAAGTCGATTGATTGGGTGAAAGAACCACGACGAATTACAACCGTTTGAGCCGCTTGGACAGCAGTTGACACCCCACTGAAGAGACTCAGAGCAACCAGCACAGCTCCGCCAAAAACTTTCGCTTCAATTCTCCTGATAACTATTAATTTCCATCGGAAGTTCGCTTGCATTAAAACTGTTCTCCATGTAGTTTAGTTAAAATTATGGACTAATACTATTTGCTGCTTTAATTTAGAACCGTAAATCCAAATTATTCTTTCATAATTCATCAGTCCTAACTCTAATCACTCATTAAATATCACATTAATTTTTGCTATATAAAACTCGGTTAATCTTTTTTAAAATGCTACTAGTGCAAGAAGACAGAAGGCAGAGAGGACAGAGGGCTTTTATGAAAGAAAGCTTGTACAGTAAGCTTTTTAAACTTTTTCAACTGGATAGTTATTTCCGCCACGCTGCACTAGTGGTAATCAAAAGAAGTTGATATCAACAAACTATACAACTAAGCTGCGACTGTTTGTTGTACTTCCCCAGTTGAGTACCTGAGTAGGTAAATCTGAGCTGATAAACTCTCCATGTCTCCGTGTCCCATCTACACATACTCTCTCTGTATCATCCCTCTCCCCTGCATTTGGAGTTGGGATAAATCGGCTAATATATCAAGGCACAAGTCAATCGCAACAACTGAGGGAAACACCGGTGCAAGTCCGGGGCTGTGCGGCAGCTGTAAAGGTCGGCAAAAGGTCTATGGGAGTCTGAGCCATGTCTTGCCCCAAGCCTTCCGCCTAAAGCCAGAACGCCTAGTTGTTACATGTTCACTCTATTTTCCTGCCTCGCACGGGAAGGGAGCTTAAACGTTAATGCCTACTGTCAATACAACCCATTTCACCTCTGAGTTGCTCTCGTTGCCACCCCTACCGCTACAACGCCCTTTGTTGATGATTGGTCATGGCAGTCGAGATGAGGAGGGGCGTCAGAGTTTTCTGGATTTTGCTCAGGCGTACCAAGCCTTAGACTCCTCTCGCCCTGTCGTGCCTTGTTTTTTGGAGCTGACTAGTCCGACAATTCAGGAGGGGGTAGACCAGTGTGTGGAACAGGGTTACACAGAACTCTCAGCCTTACCGATTCTGCTGTTTGCGGCTCGCCACAATAAATTTGATGTTACCAATGAGTTAGACCGAGCCAGAGCGAGACATCCTGAAGTAAAGTTTTACTATGGGCGTCATTTTGGGATTACTCCTGGAATTTTAGAGTTGTGGCGCGATCGCCTCGCCCAGTTTGACCAGCCCCAATGGAAGCGATCGGAGACGGTGCTGTTATTTGTAGGCCGGGGTTCCAGCGATCCCGATGCCAATAGCGATGTCTACAAAATGGCTCGCCTTCTCTGGGAAGGAAGCGGTTACCAAACCCTTGAAACCTGCTTTATCGGCATTACCCATCCCCGCTTAGAAGAGGGCTTCCGTCGCGCTCGACTCTACCAGCCCAAGCGGATTATTGTTCTACCCTACTTCCTCTTTACGGGCGCACTGGTGAAAAAGATTTTCGACATAACCGCCCAGCAACAAGAGCAATATCCAGAAATTTCCATAACCTGTCTGCCAGAAATGGGAATTCAGCCTCAACTACTATCCGTTCTGCGGGAGCGAGAAATTGAGACGCAACTAGGGCAGGTGCAGATGAATTGTGAGATGTGTAAGTTTCGGCAAGCAGCCGTTGGAAACAGTGCTACTCACAACCACTCCCATAACCATCACCACACTCACGACCATCACCACACTCACGACCATTCCAACCCTGTCTCAGACCCTTATGTAGATTTGGAGCAATACCACCAGCGTATTTGGCACGCTCCATAACCTGATGTGCATTTAAATTGCATAGTGTAGATTTTCCAAAAGACGCGGGGACGCTCCAGAAGAGGAGACGGGGTAATGCAATTTAAATGACGATTAGCATATCCAGGACTTACGCACAGACACTACATCTGGTAGGGGCATGGCATGCCATGCCCCTACCATTGATGCTTGAGAGACTTTCTTTGCGTAAGTCCTGATATCGAAATAAACGCTTTATCAGACACTCCACTAATACTTCCAACCTCTTTTAAGAGTAGACTTGTAACTCGTGAGGTGAAGGTAGTTTATTCTCTATCCCTAGCCCCACTCTCCATCCCCTAATCCCTTCGGTGTCCTAGAGCCATGCTAGAACCAGCTCATACAGTCAGTATCTTTCAAAAACAGCCCGAACCGAAGACATTTTCTGCCAGTCAGGTTATCTATGAGGAAGGACAGCCTGGTGATTTCATGTACGGCATTCTTGAAGGAAAGGTTGACATCATTTTCAATGACAAGGTTGTAGAGACGATTGAGCCAGGTGAAGTTTTCGGTGTAGGAACACTGGTTGGAGTCCCAACCAGAACCTATAAAGCCATTGCTCATAGCGATTGCAAAATTGCTTTTCTAGATCAACAACGGTTCCTCTTTGCTGTTCAGGAAACCCCTTTGTTTGCTCTGAAGGTGATGAAAAGTTACTCGGAGCGTCTCAGCCGCTTAATGACTTTAGTTTGATCTCAGGACTTACGCAAAGAAAGTCTCTAAAGGTTCAATTGTAAGGGCTTTGGTCTCAGACTGTCTAACTAGTATGAAACGGCGGTTTATCGGGGTTGTAAGCCTAGTTAAATCGTTGGGCGACGTACCGATAAGACAGTCTGGGGGCTTTGGTCTCGTGTCCCTACTAGATGGGGTGTCTGTGCGTAAGTCCTAATATAAAACTTTTCCCGTTCCTGCGGTTCTGCCTAGGAATGAAAATCTAGAGGCTCTGCCTTTGACAAGGCAGAGCTGTTTTCCGTGGACATCTAATCCGAAATCTCAGGCTTTCACCAAAACGGCAGCAAGGGCAAATCCACCCTCCCACGACCAGTCTGGCTGAGAATCAAGAGCGTTGTACTGTACCCAAATATCGCCAGTTCCATCTTGATAGAATTTGGCAATCTCTACGGTTGCAGTGCCTCCCCAAGGTGCTCTGACGCGAATCTTATCGCCCAAGCTGAAGGCTTCACCTTGGGCATTGGAAACTTGTTCGAGGGCAAGGGACGCTGGATGTTGGCGGGGAGGGGATGGTGGATGCTGGCGGGGAGGAGATGGCGGATTGAGTTCGGTACGTGGGGCGTTTTCCTCTATCGGCACTGAGACTGACTCCGCTTCATCGGGCTTAGTGTCGGCAATTGGAGCGGATTCTTCAACCTGTGGTTCTGGCTCTACTTGCCTGGGTTCGGGGGGAGTGAGAATGGGAGAGGGTTCGGGACGGTTGAGTTGTTTGCGGGTTGGCTTCTTGCGGGACATGACGATTTAGGTGTGAGGTCACTTCACTCTTACTTCAGCCTATCGAAGATTCAGACGCCATTCTATCGGCTTTGACTCGATGGAGTTCGACAAAAAAAGCTTTTGAGGAGATGGCAGTGAACTACTGCTTAGGACTTGCCCGCGCAGCTTCCCAAGCCCAAGGAGTAACCCCCTTGGTATCCTTGTCTTTCAACAAGCTCTTTGGGCGTAGATTCCCGTTGTTCCAACGGTATTTGAGATTCTGAAAAGATGAGAATGTTGGTCGCAGTGTTAATATCGCGATCGTGGGATGTTTCACATTCAGGACATACCCATTCTCTATCCCTTAATGCCAGTTGGTTATTAATGTAACCACAACATGAGCAGCGCTTGGATGAGGGGAAGAACCGCTCAAGCTTGCGAATCTCACAGCCATGTAGCTTTCCTTTGTACTCCAGGAAGGTTAGGAACTGGCTCCATCCAGCATCACTGATAGCTTGAGCTAGT
>JAIUYC010000686.1 GCA_020216575.1 Coleofasciculus sp. S288
TGAGGTGCGGTCGCGGAGTGGCGTGGTGATGCAAGATTATGCTCGGTTTCCGGTAACGGTGCGCGAAAATGTGGGGTTTGGCTCTTTATCTAAGTTACAGGACGACCGAGCGATTAAAAATGCGATCGCGCAAGCTGGAATTACTCAAATCCTCGAACGCTTGGAGCGAGGCTTGGAGACACCCTTGGGTAAACAATTAGAAAATGGGGTAGATTTATCTGGAGGTCAATGGCAAAGAATTGCTATTGCCCGTGCTTTGATGCGGCTTTCTCAAGCAGAACTGGTATTGTTTGATGAGCCAACCGCAGCACTTGACCCCAAAACTGAGCATGAGATTTACAATATTTTTCGGAGCATTGCTGAAGGCAGAATTGCTGTTGTCGTCAGTCACCGTCTCGCATTGGCAAAACTAGCAGACCGAGTTGTTGTGCTAGAAAATGGTAGGATTATTGAAACCGGAACCCATGACGAACTCATAGCGTTGGGTGGGCAATATCACTTGATGTTTACCCGTCAAGCAAGCAGTTACCATTAAGCTCATCTAGTGCACCGTATAGCAAAAGGCTCCAGGGCAGAAGGAAGAAGGAAAAAGATTAACCGGTCAAAGTTTCAGTATTTGGCGAGAGTCAAGAGTCGCCTTGGCGACTGCTATATTAGAACACTAAAGAATTTACATCGGCATAGCTGATAGTGCCTCCGAAGAAACCCAATGGCGTATTTAGGCTAGCTGTAAATAATAGATCGTCTCCGAAAGTTAACTCGCCTTCTATCGAACCGTAGGGCGTGTCCAAGTCGATGTCCGCTTGGCTGTCGCTAACCGTTACCAAGCCTTCTACTGCACCGTATGGTGTTGTTAGATCAACATCGTACTGTCCATTGTTGTGAGTTACTGTTCCTTCTATGTCACCAATGGGTGTTTGCAAGTTGCTAACGAGCAGCCCATCTTGGAAGTCTAGAGTGCCTACTATTGGGCCGTAGGGTGTTATCAGGTCAATGTTGATGTCGTCCATGAGCTATCCTTGGCAATTTAAAGCAGGTTTAAAAGATGAACAAAACTATTTTACTAACTGATTCTGCCACCTCTGCTACAGTAAATAGAAATCTTTTGTAGTTCCATCCATTTTACGATGCAATTAACCACTACTCACGCTCTTAAGGAATGGGCTGTTGCTGTTGATGCTTTGGAACGGGGCAAGACGATTATGCTGCTGCGAAAAGGCGGCATCAAGGAAGACGGTAATCGCTTCCAAGTTGCTCACGACCAAGTTTTGCTCTATCCTACCTACGAACATCAACAGCCTGACTTGTTAAAAGCTGAATATTCGTCTCAGGTAAACCGCGTAACCTCAGGTTGGCATCCGGAAACTGTTCGGATTGGTAGCTGGGCTAGGATTACCGATATTTTGTTGGTGAGTGAAGAGCCAACTATTGCCGCACTGCTGCCGTATCATGTTTGGAATGAGCGATTTGTGAGCGATCGCTTCAAGTGGAAACCCCGTCAGCCTCTATACATCCTGTTGCTGCGCACTTACCGACTGCCCCAAGAGCAATGGATTTCCTATTGCCCGGAATATGGCGGCTGCAAATCTTGGATCGATTTAGCGGAAGCGATTTCCACTCAGGATGCCATCCCTGTTGTCGATGACGCGAACTATACTCGGCTAGTTAACGAGATTCGCGAAATTTGTCAGCAACCTGTTCGCGTTTAATTCTCCGGCAAGCGAGCAAAAAAACCCAAATGATTGACGACAGGGCGCTGACGCATCGGCAGCTTGGTGTGAATAGCTGCATTCAACACTTGGACGCCAGAACGATTGGCCATGACTAATGTTGTAGAACCGCCACCATCTAAATTTAGCGCCGTATAAGCCCCCAACTTCAAGGCAATCTCGCTCAGTTCCGCCAACGTTACGCCTTCACTGTAGAAGGGTTGCTTGCCATCTACGGCAATCAGCCATAGTGTCTGGCCTTGGCGATCAATAGCTGCTGCCATGCGCGGATAAGGACGTTGCTCCTCTGAACTTTCCGGTACAGGAGTGCCACGTATCATCACCATCGGTTTACCCGCTACACCCTGAACCGTACTAGGAGGACATTCACCACTTTCCAGGATTTGGGCGCGGTTACTAGCATCAAAGCACAACACAGGCCACTTAGACTGTGCCTCGGAGTAGATCAATCCCCGTGAAATAGCTTGTCCTACTGCATTCACTTTATCGCCACTGTGGGGATAAAAATTCCACGGGCTATGCTCGTGAAATGGGTGAAAATAATTGGCATTAACTGCCAATTGCAACTTGAACGCTTTGATAAATTCTGAGGTAGTCCGAGCAATTGTTTCTCCCTGATCAGGATTCGATATTCCTGGCGTTACAAACACTCCAATCCCCGGTGCAGTTAAGTCAATGGTGACGATGTGGAGCATATACGGACGAGGCGTAAAGTGAGCTTCACGCTTGTAGGCAATGCCCTGAAACAGCGTCATTTCTAAGTTAGTGCGGGGTGGGCGGAGAAAATGCAGTTGTGTGTAGAGAAGCAGGGGCAGTATTAATAGAGCAGTAATCGCTGCGACTCGCCAGCGCTTAGTATAGATTGGCTGTCGATAATTCACGATCGCAACGCTTCTAAAGTAGTTCTTTGTTGCATACGCTACAACAGGGGCTAGGGATTAGGGAGAACGGTTTTCGTCGTTTTTTATTTCTTCCAGGGTAGCTTGGTACCCATCTCAGTCAGTGCGGAAAAGACGAGATAGAGGACAAGTACACCCATGCCAACCAGAAAAAGAACGAAATCGTTGTCCATTGTTACACAGAGGTAATAATAAATCTAACAGCGCTACTGAAGTAGCTGCCCTGTCCTATATTATGGGCGATTCGGCCAGCTTCATCGGCTCAGATAGTCAAGGCTGTAATTTCAGTTGTGGTTGATTAGTGGGAATTAATTTTAAGCGAGTGCAGACTGGAGTAACGTTTAGGCGAGTCGCGATTTTAGGGACAGTAGGCGCGATCGCAATAGTCCTAATGGCGTCAGCAGTCAGTCACACTGTATTTTCGTCTCTCGGTGAGCCGTTCGGAGGGCGAAAATGGTCTTATATTGTAGCATTGCTAATCAGCTTAGGCATTTCTGGGGCAGGTTCGGGCATAAGAATAGTCATGGCTCCCAGGTTGAGGACTGTCGCTTTCATGCTGTCAGGAGTAGCATCAGGAGCGTTGTTAGCGTTTTACTATGGGGGACTGGCTGCTGATGAAAATCCCCAAGTTGCGATCGCATCAGCAGTAGTGGGTGGATTGCTGATGGGAGTTACTTGTTTAAGGTTTCGGACTGGAGTCGTCGCGGTAGCTGTGGCAAGCGCTGCTGCTGTGACAGGGTATGGGCTGGCATTTTGGTTGTGGGCAGTTGCGATCGCGTTTTGGAGCGGACAAAAGCTACTATGGGGACTTGTTTTGAGCCTGCTTTCCCTCGCTTACATTGGGCTGACAGTTAGCTCCCTGTCTCTAGCAATTCAAGCGATTAAAATTAAAGAACCCCTTGGGTCAGGAGGACATCGCAATGACCGTAACGACCGCTAAATGGACGCTAGACGACTATCACCGGATGATTGAAGTCGGTCTTTTAGAAGGTCGTCACGTCGAACTATTGAACGGAGAAATCATTGAAATGCCCCCGGAGGGAGAACCCCATGCTTATTACCGGACAGAAGCAAAAGACTATTTGAAGGAGTTGTTGGGAACTCGCGCCAAGATTCGCGAAGCGGCTCCCATCACGATACCCGCCAGCGCCTCGGAACCCGAACCGGATATTGCGATCATTCAACCGCTAGGGCGGGAGTACCTGCAACACCATCCCTACCCAGATAACA
>JAIUYC010000687.1 GCA_020216575.1 Coleofasciculus sp. S288
CCTGCCTTTCCGTCCGCTCACTCAAGAGGAAGACGAGGCTCTAATTCAAAAGATTAATGAAAGCGGTGCAGGGTTGGTATTTGTCTCCCTAGGATGCCCCAAGCAAGAATATTGGATGGCTCAGCATAAGGATAAAATCCAGGCGGTGATGCTTGGAGTTGGCGGTGTTTTCCCAGTCTATGCAGGCATCCATAAGAATGCACCTCGTCGGGTGAAGGAGTTTGGATTGGAATGGCTGTATCGGTTGGTTCAAGAACCGCGTCGCCTGTGGGGGCGTTACAGCAAAACTATTCCACCGTTTATCTGGTTAGCTTTAAAGCAACTATTGGCTACAAAGTTTGAGATTTTCCTCCCTAAGCATCAACCTTCGGGACTTACACTTGGTATTGTCAGGGAAATGTGAAAATTTTGGCTCTGTCTATATTTGAAACAGTTCTCTGTGACGTTGCAATGTTAATAGTTTCAGTAGACTGAAAACTGTTGCGTTTGCTTCCCAGAACCCGTGTGTTAATCCAAAATCATCCACCAACGCCCCATCCACTCGTGTTGGACGTTTCCCCGGACGCCTAAACGGAAGTTCCCCGCCAGGGGAACTTCCGATAGAAGAATTAGCTGACGTGACAGAGCCAAAATGATGGCAGTAAGATCTGTAGGTTTTGGGAACTTAAATAAGCTGCTGACTTACAAGATAATCGAGGCTCTAGCCCTGATCCCTCGGAATGCTTATTTGCCGATCACACCATTCTAAAACACGATTCCACGCCCACCAGCCATCGGGGTCGTTCGCTTGACGTTGCCCCGCTTTACTGCTGAGATAGCCGACATGACCGCCATAATCGGTCAGCACTAAGTCAATTGCAGGATTGCCAGCACAAGCCGCTTGCAAGTCGGGAACAATCGTTGGGTCAAACAGAGGATCATCAGCGGCGTATAGAATCAGAGTTGGTTTTTTGAGTTGAGGTAATAGGAGAAGGCCACTGCTGGCGTCGTAGTATTCTTCAACTGATGAAAAGCCCAGCCGTTCAATAACCAGTTCGTTATCAAATCCCCAAATACTATTGGCTCTTTCAATGGCAGCCGGGTCAATTGTCCCAGGATGAGCGTCATGAACCCGCCAAGCTAGTTTTTTCAGTTGCTGCGCGATCGCTTGTTCCAAATACTTGCCCCATCTATCTTTAACCAGGTAAGAAAGGGAACGGTTGGAATCGAGACTGGGGCAAATCACCGCCCCGCCACCAATTTCTGATTCAATCAGCTCTAGATCCTGCCCCCAGGTTGAGATGGTTTGTGCGGCTTTAATACCCCATAGCGCCAGTTGTCCGCCTAAAGAGAACCCTGTAAACCAAAAGGGTGCTGGACAACCCATCGCCTTAGCCTCTGCTGCAATGCGGACAAAATCTTCTCCCTCATACAAGCCATCAGACGTCAACGTTGGCGACAACTCAGCAGTTTTGCCGTGAGCACGCCAGTCGAAGATCACCACGGCATAACCTCGGGCAAATGCCTTGCGTTCCAAAAGCTTTAGAAACCATTGGTTATCTAGGTTACCTGTAATACCATAAGTCCCGATAATTGTGCCTCGAGGCTTCTCAGGAATGGCAACCCGACCAAAAATTGGGACTCTTCCCGCACCAGCAAAGATTCTCTCTTGGTAAGGTGGCTCGGTTTGTGCAATCATCTTTTCCCAATGACGCGCCACCCTCAAAGCCGTGTAGAGAGTCATAGATAAACCATTTCTAAGCCACCAAGGTGGAGTGTAAACAGGATGGAACATAGAGGGATAGAACCGTGGGCTGTGCGGAATGGAAACTGCCTGGGTAAGACGCTCGAAGACTTGCTAACGCTTCGCTATCGGTCTGCTGGGGTCGTGTGGGAGAAATCCTGCACAGCTAGGTAAGTGGTAAAACACCCGCGCATGGGAATAACCAGGAAAGCCCAATCGTGAGGTTGGGAAGCCTACCTCTCCCGATAGGGAGTGTAGGAGAAGTCACGAAGGCTAGAATGTCAGCAAAGGCTGACTGATACCACAAAAAATCCAGTATACTTGCATTTTCTTCAGAAAGAATTTAGGATCAGCGGCTATAATCGATCAGATACTTCATTCTCCCATAGCAGTTCTTATTGAACTTTAACAAATACACACACAACTAAACTTCCTAGTGATGCCCCGGATACTCGTCATCGACGATGACCCTGCAATTTCAGAATTAGTCACCATCAATCTGGAGATGGCTGGTTACGAAGTGAATCAAGCATCGGATGGCATCAAAGGTCAAGCCCTCGCCCTGCAACTGCAGCCAGACCTGATTATGCTGGATTTAATGCTGCCTAAAGTAGATGGGTTTACTGTCTGCCAGCGACTACGGCGGGATGAGCGAACGGCTGATATTCCAGTGTTGATGTTGACCGCACTAGGTCAAACTCAAGATAAAGTGGAAGGCTTTAATGCCGGTGCTGACGATTACTTGACCAAGCCTTTTGTACTTGAAGAAATGCTGGCGCGAGTGCGAGCTTTACTGCGGCGTACCGATCGCATTCCCCAAGCAGCGAAGCACGCAGAAATCCTAAACTACGGACCTTTAACCCTCGTTCCCGAACGGTTTGAGGCAATTTGGTTCGATCAGACAGTAAAGCTAACCCATCTGGAATTTGAGCTACTGCACTGCTTGCTCCAGCGTCACGGTCAAACAGTTTCTCCAAGCGAAATCCTTAAAGAAGTCTGGGGGTACGACCCAGATGATGACATCGAAACCATTCGGGTGCATATCCGCCATCTCAGAACCAAGCTAGAACCTGACCCCCGCCATCCTCGGTATATCAAAACAGTGTATGGAGCGGGTTACTGCTTAGAGCTACCTAGCGCCGAACAATCTGAGACAGATACCGAATCCGTAACGGCTGAATAGTTTGCGATCGCTAATCTTTAGAGAGACGTTCCACTGGAACGTCTCTCCTCGTTTTAATGGTTAATGCAGGCTGGCACAAATAACCCGTCAGTAAAAATTCTCCCCCTGCCTCCCCTGATGAAAGGACCTGGTGAAAAACTTCTACGGCGCTGCACTAGTTTCTAGGGGGCTAGCGCATTGCCCCGAAGCAAGCTACCAATCGTCTTGGCGGTAATCTTGAGCTGAACCAAGGGATTCGCTGGTACTACCGTTTTGTAAAGGTAGCTATCGAAGGTAAGCTTTTGGACATCCCTGTCAGCACACATCTCGACAAATGCTTCGCGGGTTGCATCGGAGCGATAGAAGACGGTTTGCAGGATATCCAGGACTTTGTAAGTTATGCCGTACTTCTTATCCCAACGCTTTAGGTAAAGCTTCAGGTCGTCTTCGGTGGGGATGCGAGTCCCGCCGTTCGAGGTTTCGACAATCGTTTCGGCACACATGCGGGCGGATTTAGCGGCAAAGTAAATGCCTTCACCGGAGGACTTGGTTACTGTACCGGCAGCATCTCCCACCAAAGCAACGCGACCCCGAACGCGACGGGGTCTGGGATGTTCTGGAATGGGATGAGCTTCGACTTTAATGATTTTTCCACCGACGAGTTTGCTGGCTGCCCTGGCTCGGATACCAGCTTGCAGATTTTTGATCTGAAGTTTGTTAACCTTCATCGTGCCGGTGCCGACAGCAACATGATCGTATTTGGGGAAAACCCAAGCGTAGAAGTCAGGGGAAACATCGTTGCCGACATACATCTCTGCCAGGTTTTGGTAGTAAGCCATCATATTATCTGGCAGGCGGATGCGTTCTTGGAAGGCGATCGCATAATTATAATCCCCAGCATCAATTGCCTTGGCAATCCGGGAATTCGCACCATCTGCTCCAATCACGACATCCACTTTCAGCGTCTTGGG
>JAIUYC010000688.1 GCA_020216575.1 Coleofasciculus sp. S288
ACCCGAACCACTTTGACCGACAATACCGACAAACTTGCCTGCTGGAATCTCCAGGTTAATATTGTTCAACTGAAGCGGACCGCTCGTTCCAAAGCGGAACGAGATATTTTCATACTGCACAGACCCTTGAACTGGGGGCAGGGCAATGTTATAGCGATCGTTTTCATCGGCTTCTTGGGGCGAATCTACAATGTCACTGAGGCGTTCCAGAGATAGCGCCGTACTTTGAAAGTTCTGCCAAAGTTGGGCTAACCGCAGCAAGGGTCCAGTGACGTAGCCTGAAATAATGCGGAAGGCAATCAACTGCCCCAGTGTTAATTGTTGATCCAAGACCAGATAGGCTCCCACCCACAGCACCAGCAAGGCGGAGAGTTTGTTTAAGAAACTGCTGGCCGAACTGGCTGCCGTAGAGGTCAAAACGTTCTTGAAGCCCTCACTGACATAACGAGCATAGCGCTCTTGCCACTTCCAGCGCGATCGCAACTCAATATTCTGCGCCTTTACGGTGGAAATCCCCGATAACACCTCCACCAAATAGGATTGAGTTTCCGCCTGACGTTCTGCCTTGCTCCGCAGTTGTTGCCGCACAATGGGGGAAAAGATGACGGTGAGCAACACGAACAAGGGAATCACCGCTAGTGTTACCAACGTCAACACCCAGCTATAGATGAACATCACCACGATGTAGACGACGGAAAAGACTGCATCTAACACAACCGTCAGTGCGGTTCCTGTCAGAAACTGGCGGATATTTTCTAACTCATTAATCCGGGTCGCTAATTCACCAACAGGGCGTCGTTCAAAATAGCGTAACGGTAGGCGCAACAAGTGGTCGATAATTTCCGAACCCAACGCCATGTCAATGCGGTTGGTTGTATCGACAAACAAATAAGTCCGCAAGCTGGTTAAAATCGCCTCAAAGATGGCAACCACTACCAGGAAAATTCCCAAGACGTGCAGGGTGTCGATACTGTTCTGCACAATCACCTTATCGATGATCACCTGAATCATCAAGGGATTCGCCAGACCGAATAGCTGCACGAAGAATGACGCCACTAAAACTTCAGTTAAAACGCGGCGGTAGCGAATTAAAGAGGGTAAGAACCAATTGAGTCCAAACTTCTGCTGAGGGGTTTCTTTATTGAGCTTGAGCAGTAAAACCTGCCCTTCTTGGCTCCAGTTTTCCAGAAACTGTGAGGGTTTGAGGCGGACAATTCCGCGTTCTGGCACGCCCAACACAATTTCTCGTTCGCTCCCCTCGTAGAGGATAGCAAAGCCGTCTTGCCACGAGATCAGTGCCGGGGTTGGTAGGCGATTCACGGCAACAGCAGGGACATTCACCAGTTGGGCGGAGAGTCCGAGCATTTCAGCAACGGCACCGCAGTGGAGGAGGGAGAGACTGCCCGTGCGCGATTGCTGATTGACAACTACACGGCGGATCATATCCCGGCGGAAGGGCATGCCAAAATACTGACTGAGCATCTGGAAGCATGCCAATGTCCCATCAATCGGACCTCTACCACGCACAAAGGGATAGTGCTGTCGGGTTGCTCGCTCTTGCTTTGCGTGGTATCCTCGATCTTCTGCAGGTTGCTCTGGGGCGTAAGGAATCTCTTGTGTCTGTGTCGGAACTGTATCTATTGAAGATTCTGTGCTGGTATCGATCGCTGATTCTGGCGCAAAGGTCAGGGTGGTAGGATAGAGGGCTGATGCTGGAATTCCCACGAGGCGAGTCGCACCAGCACCGTTCACCTGTAAGCTGGCAACGGCTTCTGCATTCAGAGAGGTACCAATGGCTGAGTTAGCAGGCGCTCCTCCACTCACAAACCAGATGCGATTGGCATCAAGTTGGCTGGACATCTGGCTGCCTCTCGGCAAGTTACAGATGACGGCGTTTGACCAAGCTTGAAGGGCGAGTTCTTTGAGGTCAGCCTTGCCATCAGCGCGGCGTTCCAGTTCTGCCCCCAGAAGCTCAAAAACTTCGATTAAGGCACAGCGCGAACGAAATGCCAGGGCAATTTTGGGTTCGCGGTCCAGTAAGCTCAAGAAGTCGGGCGCATTGAGAGTGAGACACACCGCTTCAGTAGATGCGATCGCTGTTTCACATGGTACACCCCGGAGCAAACTCACCCAGCCGATAATTTCTCCCGGTTGCATCAACTTCAAGGTTGTGGGCGTGTTGCGCCGGGGATCGTAACCGAGGAGACGGGCTTGCCCCTGAAAGAGAATGGCAACTTGGGCAGGCATTCTCTCTCTAACAGCAATTGCTTGACCCATGCGATAGCGCAGTAACTGGCACTGGGATGACAGTTGGGCAAGTGCCGCCGAGGACAACTGATCGAACGGAGAGATACCGGATAAAAATTCTTGTATTGTTGTTGTATAGGTCATTAGAGCGCTTGCAAACGTTTAGTTTTGCTGCATAGCTACAGAACTTATCGCCTGTTTCTTGGCAATTTTCGCAAGGAGTTATAAAGCTTTCAGTGATTAGAGTCTAGCTTCCCGATTCTAGGATAAGCAAGATAAGCCTTGAGTTGATTTTCGTTAATTTTAAGTAAAGCTTTTTTCTCTGTAATATTTTTTAAGATAGTTGTCGCTTTATCCAGCACCGTCACTAATAGCATCCAATTGACTTTGCGCTAATTGCTGATTTAATTGCTCCGAAAGCCAGGTATTAAAACATTCGTTGAGCAGTCGCTGACGCATCGCCGCATCAAGTTGGGCAGGAATGAACTTCTCCAAGCGGACAATGACCAACCATTCTCCTAAGCGTGTTGGCGGACAAAGCTGCCCCGGTTGGCTAGTGCGCAGCATTTGTGCCAAGACTGGGTGCGGTGTACTTAGTTCAACCGGACCAATCAACCCGCCTGTCTGAGCTTCTGGACCCTGGGAATATTCCCGTGCGAGGTCAGTAAACGACTGTTCTCCTTCCTGAATGCGGAAATAGAGTTCTTGGACGATTCCTGGGTCTTGGGAGCGAATCAGGGAGTAAATCACTCGATCTAACTGAGACTTGCGACCTAGGAAATAAGATTCCAGTTTGTGTCCCCAAGTGGCTTGTTTGAATTTTTCGATGAACAACCCCCGCGTCGCCAAGGCTTCTAGTTGCGCGGGAGTCATGCCTTGCTGCTTTAGCCAAGTGTGTTTGGCAGCTTCGTCTGCGATTTGATGATGTTCGAGGAACTGTTGGATTGCTGCCGCTTTCTCTTCAGGAGTGCAGCTGAAGGAGTTCAGTGCTTGGTCAAGGATGAGTTCGCGCAGCAACGGCGTCAGCAGTTGATAGCCTGCTAATAGGGGAATAATGTCTTCTGCGGTAATAATGCGATCGCCAACTTTTAAAACGGCGTTCATACCAAAAAACTATTTTCCAGGAACCACCACTTCATCTTATTGTGTCAACTTCTTTTATAGCGTCAACTTCGCAAGGATTTTACCGAATTGTTAAGACATTACTCAAAAACCTTAATCTAGGCGAGAACGTCACCCTTGACAGCCAATACCTTTTGTTTTAATGCACTCTCACATAACTTATTGCTGGCGCAAGAGCCGCCAACCGATTCCAAAAACCCCTAATGACACTAAACCTAGTGCTGAAGCGGGTTCAGGAACTGAAACAGCAGTAGAAGGTCTGGAAATGACAAAATTGTCCACCAGTAATCCCGATTCAATCGCTCCATCACCCACATCTACTACCCCGACACCCAAGCTATAGGTTCCAGCCGTATTAAAGGTGTAGCGGTACGTTCTAAAACCCGTTTCGTTTTTAAAGGATGTGAGAGATTCAGCCAAGGTTGAGAAGGTATCAGCAAGTTTATCAGCGGTTGCAGAGAGACTGAAAAAGGCGAAGT
>JAIUYC010000689.1 GCA_020216575.1 Coleofasciculus sp. S288
ACTTAGGTGTCTTAGCCATCGGCATTAACCCGAATCCTACGGTTGTTGCCTCCTCAAATCTGACACGGGACGTAACCATTGCGGTCTTTATTTCGATTTGGGTAATGGTAATTTTGGGCGCCGTGTTTAACGCCTTGACCATCACCCGACCGATTAAAGAACTGCTGAGAGGCGTCAAAAATATTGCGGCGGGGAATTTCAAGCAGCGAATTGACTTACCCTTGGGAGGAGAACTGGGTGAGCTGATTTTCAGCTTCAACGATATGGCAGAGCGCTTAGAGCGCTACGAGGAACAAAATATTGAGGAACTAACGGCGGAGAAAGCGAAGTTAGAAACCTTGGTTTCCACGATTGCCGATGGTGCTGTATTGATTGATACCCATCTCCAGGTGATTCTAGTTAACCCAACGGCACAGCGAATTTTTGGTTGGGAAGGGACTGACATTGTTGGGAAGAACGTCCTGCATCATCTGCCTTCAGCAGTAACAATGGAACTAACGCGATCGCTTTATCAAATTATCAACGGCGAAATATCCTCAGAACGGGAAGGCGAGGAGTTCCGAATTACTCTTACCCAACCAACAGCTCGCACCGTCCGCATTCTCTTGACCCGAGTGTTTGACCAGTATCGGGAGAGCATCAAGGGAATTGCGATGACTGTGCAGGATATTACCCGCGAAGTGGAGTTGAACGAGGCGAAGAGCCAGTTTATCAGCAATGTCTCCCACGAACTGAGAACTCCCCTATTTAACATCAAATCATTCATCGAAACGCTCCACGACTACGGTGAAGACCTGACTGAACCCGAACGTCGGGAGTTTCTCGAAACGGCTAATCGCGAAACCGACCGTTTAACGCGCCTAGTCAACGATGTTCTTGACTTGTCACGCCTAGAAACGTCTTGTCGCATTTATCACTTTGAACCGGTAGACATCGCTCAACCTGTAGAGCAGACGCTACGTACCTATCAGCTCAACGCTCGTGACAAAGGCATTGAACTGTTTCACGAGATTGCCCCAAATTTACCGCCAGTCTTGGGTCACTACGATCTGTTGCTCCAAGTCTTTGATAACTTGGTCGGTAACGCTCTGAAATTTACTGAACCTGGTGGACGTATGGCTATTCGTGTCTATCTGCTGGAGCCTGAGAGCAATCGCCATGCAGAACCCAGCCATATCCGGATTGAAATCTCTGATACAGGAATTGGGATTGACCAAGAAGACCAAGTCGCGATTTTTGATCGCTTTTTCCGAGTAGAAAACCGGGTTCATACTCTGGAAGGAACGGGTTTAGGTCTTTCAATTGTCAGAAATATTGTCGAAAAACATCACAGCCGAGTCCATTTAGTCAGTGAAGTGGGCGTCGGCACCACGTTCTGGTTTGATTTAGAGGTGTTTAATGAAAAGAAGACACCAGCGAACCCCTCTTCACCCCTAGACACGGATGCAACAGTAGAAAGCAGCTCAGCAGCAGCGAGTAGGCTTTAAGCGGTTGCCAGAAGAGCCAGCAGGAAACTCACAGCTACCAGCCCCAGCAGAGCCAGCAATGCTGGGTTACGCTGACACCAGAGCTTTATTGATTCAAGTAAACTGCGACGGGGAGCATAAGTTTGACTTGTCTTTAACTGAGGCTGAGAAATGTCAGTGTAGAGAGTACATTCTTTGGCGTAGGGACGTTGGGGAAAGGTACAAGTATCATCAGCGTGGTACGTGCAGCTTTCACACAAAGGAGTGTCTCCCATCGCTCGGTGCAAGGTAATGCCCGGATGACCAAAGGCTTTGAGAACTGTCCCGCAATGGGGACAGGTAACTGCCTTGCTAGTGATGGGTTGATGGCAGCGGGGACAATTTTGCATCGATAATATCCGATTAAAAAGCGTCCTGTATGTTATCCTAAGCGCACAAAGCGTCTGGCTCTAGCTAGACAGCAGTGGAAATTTTCGGACTTGATACTCAGCCGATTCAATAATTTCCTGTTGCGCTCCCAATGCTTGGGCAAACTGCTGATCTGTTTGGGCAAGCTGTTCTGACGGAACGGCTTGCCACTGTTCGCGACTTGCCCAACGAATGATTAGGATAACTTCTGTTGGTGTCTCTGGATTGATCCAGACTTCTTTGCCTAAGAATCCTGGGTAGCTAGCAAGCATCGGTGTCCAGATTTCGGCATCTTTCTGAATGAATTTTTCCCGAAGTTCGGCAGGGACTCTTAGCTTGAGCCACTCAATCACCATTTTGTCCAATCGCTGTGTTAGTTGACACTCACCGCTATAAATAGACGGTGATTCTTGGTCGTAAAGAAGATATGCATCTATTTTGACACGCTCTATCGAAGGCGTGGGTTTAGAGGGGCGATTGGTGAAGATATTATAAAAACTTCCAGACCCTTTAAAGGCTTACCCTTTCAAGGTGCTGAGGAAAAACAGCTCAGAACCTTTCGTGTAGGAGAGAAGGGTGGAGAGGGATGCAGTCCACGGCTTAAGGCGTGGGTTCATGACAAAATAGAACTGAGGTTGGATATAATATCAGATTCTAAGACCCTTTGGGAAGAGTCTAGGTTCAGCCGCTCAAGTAAGCGCGAGTGACGGGGAAAGAGATGGATAATAACAATTGGCTCAAGCAGTTATTGATGGTTGGTGTCGGCACGACCTCCATTGTCGCAGAGAAACTGCGGGAGGTTAGTGATGAATGGGTAAAAGAGGGCAAAATTAACCCCGATCAAGCCAAAGCGTTTGTCGATGATATGGTGCAACAGATCAAATCAGAGCAGGGGAATTTTGAGGGGCAGATGGAACGGCAACTGCGTAACATGATGCAGGATTTGGGCGTTCCTCGCCAATCAGAAATGGATGAATTGCGAGGCCGAATCGATCGCTTAGAACGCCAAGTGAGGGATTTGGAAAACAAGCTCTGGCGTTGAGAACGTTGAATCCGGAGGATAGATTTTGAGAGAAATTTTAATCAGCTTAGGGATTATAGTAGCCTGCGGCTTACTGTTGATTGTGGCTCAGTTTAGTACTGGGAGCAAATCTGCGATCGCCGATGAACTGGCTGCAACTCAATCGGCTGTAGTTACACCGTTCACAAGTACTACCCCAGGCGTTGATAATACAAAACTTATGGCAATGAATACTGGTTCTGAAGGTGAACAGGCATCGAGCGGTGATGTTGTGACAACACCATCGGGTTTGAAGTATATCGAGCTTGAGGAGGGAGATGGAGCAACACCGCAAAAAGGTCAGACTGTTGTAGTTCACTATACAGGAACTCTGGAGAATGGGACTAAATTCGATAGTTCCCGCGATCGCAATCGTCCCTTTAACTTCAAATTAGGTGTTGGACAGGTGATCAAAGGCTGGGATGAGGGAATCAGCACCATGAAAGTCGGCGGACGCCGCCAGCTGATTATTCCCCCAGAATTGGGATATGGTGCCCGTGGCGCTGGTGGAGTCATTCCTCCCAATGCTACGCTGATTTTCGATGTGGAACTCCTAAGAATCAGCTAATACAACCCACCTCTCCCAATTGGATTAAATCTTCACCCATTGGGAGAGTTTTTTCGTTTGAGTTTCCATGGCCAAGCCCCTTAGAGGCAGGTACTAGGTTGTATGTTTCCCTTCTTCACCTACTACCTACCACCTAACACCTAAAACCTCTTAATCTGCCCAGGATATTTGCAGCATCGCTGAGCATTTATTTACGGTACGTTCTGCTTGTCTGATATCTCGGATCAATCCCTGGTTCGTACATTAAGGGTAATCGGGACTTAGACAAAAATTAAGTCCAAATAAAGCCCAAACTGGCTTTATAAGCAGCAAACACGTCACGATTAAGGGTCAGCCACTCCACA